>JANXVP010000455.1 GCA_025351615.1 Ramlibacter sp.
TGCTGTGATCCGCCGCAACCTCGGCTCGAAACTGATCGAGATGGTCTTCACGAGCGAAGCCGAGAAGGCGGCGAGCGGCAAGCTCGTCAAGACCGTGGATGTGCCGCTCGAGCAGCGCAACCGGTATTCGCTCGCCGATGCGGAAGTCGAGCAGCTTGCCCGTTATGCGCTGATCATCGAGAAGCACTATGGCAGGCCGATGGACATCGAGTGGGGCAAGGACGGCAGCGACGGCCAGATCTACATCCTGCAGGCCCGGCCCGAAACCGTGAAGAGCCAGCAAAAGGGCAAGGCCGAACTTCGCTACAAGCTCAAGGGCAAGGGCATCGTGCTGGCCGAGGGCCGCGCCATCGGCCAGAAGATCGGCACCGGCCCGGTCCGGCTGGTCCACAGCCTGGGCGAAATGGACAAGGTCCAGGCCGGCGACATCCTGGTGACCGACATGACCGATCCCAACTGGGAGCCGGTGATGAAGCGGGCCAGCGCGATCGTCACCAACCGTGGCGGGCGCACCTGCCACGCCGCGATCATCGCGCGCGAGCTGGGCATCCCGGCTGTCGTCGGCTGCGGCAACGCCACCGACCTGCTCAAGGAGGGCACTCTGGTGACGGTGAGCTGCGCCGAGGGCGACACCGGCTTCATCTATGACGGATTGCTGGAGACCGAGGTCAGCGAAGTGCAGCGCGGCGAGATGCCGCCGATCAAGACCAAGATCACGATGAACATCGGCAATCCGCAGCTGGCGTTCGACTTCTGCCAGCTGCCCAACCACGGCGTCGGCCTGGCGCGGCTCGAGTTCATCATCAACAACAACATCGGCGTCCACCCGAAGGCCGTGCTCGACTACCCGAACGTCGACGCCGACCTGAAGAAAGCGGTGGAGTCGGTGGCGCGCGGTCATGCTTCGCCCAGGGCCTTTTACGTCGACAAGGTCGCCGAGGGCGTGGCGACCATCGCCGCTGCATTCTGGCCGAAACCGGTGATCGTGCGGCTGTCGGATTTCAAGTCCAACGAATACCGCAAACTGATCGGCGGCTCGCGCTACGAGCCCGAGGAAGAAAATCCGATGCTGGGTTTTCGCGGTGCGTCGCGCTACATCAGTGCCGACTTCCGGGAAGCGTTTGCGATGGAATGCGAAGCGATCCGCCGCGTGCGCGACGAGATGGGTCTGGTCAACGTCCAGGTGATGGTGCCCTTCGTTCGCACGCTGGGTCAGGCCGACCGGGTGACGCAGCTGCTGGCGCAGCAAGGGCTCAAACGTGGTCAGGGCGACGGCGCCATACCGGGCAGCGAGCTGAAGATCATCATGATGTGCGAAGTGCCGAGCAACGCCATCCTGGCCGATGAATTCCTCGAGTATTTCGACGGCTTCTCGATCGGCTCGAACGACCTGACCCAGCTCACGCTCGGCCTGGACCGCGACTCGGGCCTGGAGCTGCTTGCCGCCGACTTCGACGAGCGGGACCCAGCCGTCAAGGCCATGCTCTCGCGCGCCATCAAGGCCTGCACCAGCAAAGGCAAGTACGTCGGCATCTGCGGCCAGGGGCCGAGCGACCATCCGGATTTCGCGCAGTGGCTGGTGGACCAGGGCATCGAATCGATTTCGCTGAACCCCGACAGCGTGATCGCCACCTGGAAGCAGCTCGCCGGCGGCTGACCGGCATCCCTGCAGCGTTCAGGCAAACCCCTAGCGAAGCCGCGCGGCGGCGGGCGATGATCGCCCCATGGTCGAGACCCAGGCACAGGAAAAGCACGATCCGCGGGTCCTCGCGCTGAAGGCCGGCCTGCTGGCTGTGTGGGCTGCCATCAGCTTCGGCTGCTGCTTTTTTGCGCGCGAGCTCTCGTTCATGGTGGCGGGCTGGCCCTTCAGCTACTGGATGGCGGCGCAGGGGGCGGTGCTGGGCTTCATCGCGATCGTGGTGGTCTATGCGACGGTGATGCGCAGACTGGCGCCGGAGGACTCGCTGGAATCGCGGGATGCACCGGATGCGTGACCCGGCGCAATACGCGGCCTACAACAGACGGCTCTATCGCATCCTGGCCAGCTACACCGCAGGGCTGCTCGCATTCCTGGTGTTGCTGGCCTGGGCCGAGCAGCAGGGCCTGCCCCGCTACTGGCTCGGGCCGATCTTCATGTTCTCCACCGTGATGGTGTACGCCGGGATCGGAATTTACGGTCGCACGACCGATCCCGAGGAGTACTACGTCGCGGGTCGCCGGATTCCACCGATGTTCAACGGCATGGCCGCGGCGGCCGACTGGATGAGCGCCGCCTCCTTCATCAGCCTGGCCGGCGGGCTGTACCTGCAGGGATTCGGCGGCACGGACGCGCAGCCCGGCGGCCTGGCCTATGTGCTGGGCTGGACCGGCGGCTTCTGCCTGGTCGCGCTGCTGATCGCGCCGCACCTGCGCAAGCTCAATCTGTACACCGTGCCCGATTACTTCAGCGTGCGCTTCGGTGGGCGCTGGCCACGGGTGATCGCCGCGTTCTCCGCAGTCGTGTGTTCGTTCACCTATGTGGTGGCGCAGATCTACGGCATCGGCCTGATCGCATCCCGGCTGACCGGTGTGCAGTTCGAGATCGGCATCCTGCTGGGTCTGGGCGGCGTCCTGCTTTGCTCCTTCCTCGGTGGCATGAAGGCGATCACCTGGACCCAGGTGGCGCAGTACGTCATCCTGTTGCTGGCCTTCCTGATTCCGGTGTCCTGGCTGGCCTGGAAGCAGCTTGGCAATCCGTCAGCCCCGCTGGTGTACGGGACCCAGTTGCAGAAGATCGCGCAGCTGGAGCGAAAACTCGCGGACGATCCCGCGGAAAAAGAGGTGGCGGCGATTTTCCTGCAGCGTGCCCACGCGTACGAGGCAAGGCTGCAGGACATCGAGGGCTCGCTGCAGCGCGAGCGCGCCGCGGCCCAGGCGCGCATCCGCAAGCTGAAGGCGCAGGGAGCCGACTCGGCGCTGGTGGTGCAGGCGAATCGCGAGTTGTCTGCCTTGCCCCGGGATGTCGCGACGGCGCGGGAACGCTGGACCCGCGCGATGCAGGAAAGCTACGAACGCTCCAGGCCGCTCGGCGGCCTGCCGCCGCACGCCCAGGCCTTTGCCGGCGACCCCGACGGGACGCCGGCCCAGCAGGAAGCCTTTCGCAACGCGCGCCGCAATTTCCTGGCGCTGATGTTCTGCCTGATGGTCGGAACCGCGGGGCTGCCGCACCTGCTGACCCGTTACTACACGACGCCGACGGTGGCCGGCGCACGATCGTCGGTGGCGTGGTCGCTGTTCTTCATTTCCCTGGTGTACCTGAGCGCGCCGGCGCTGGCCGTGCTGGTGAAGTTTGAGGTGATGCAAAACCTGGTGGGGACCAGCTTCGATGCGCTGCCGGCGTGGATCGCGCAGTGGGCCAAGGTCGACGCCTCGCTGATCTCGGTCGCCGACGTCAATGGCGACCGGATCCTGCAGCTGGGAGAAATCCACCTGGGCGCCGACATGATCATGCTTGCGACGCCCGAACTCGGCGGCTTGCCGTATGTCGTTTCCGGGCTGGTCGCAGCCGGGGGACTGGCGGCGGCGCTGTCGACCGCCGACGGCCTGCTGCTGACGATCAGCAATGCGCTGGTGCGCGACGTGTATTGCCACGAGATCAACCACCATGTGACGGCGGAGCAGCGGGTGATCCTGTCCAAGTTCACGCTGATGGCAGTCGCGCTGGTGGCCGCGCTGGTGGCATCCTTCAAACCGGCTGAAATCCTGCCCCTGGTCTCCGCCTCGTTTTCGCTGGCTGCGTCGGCCTTCGTGCCGGTGATGGTGCTGGGAATCTTCTGGGCCGGGACATCGCGGACCGGCGCCATCGCCGGGATGCTCAGCGGCCTTGGCGTGACGGTTTACTACATGCTGGTGAACGCGCCGGCGTTCCGGGCACTGGTCGGCCTGCCTGCGGGGAGCGATTTGTGGTTCGCGATCCAGCCGATCTCGGCGGGCGTGTTTGGGGTGCCGGCGGGGTTCGCGACCGCCCTTGCCGTCAGTCTCCTGGACCGCCGGCACTAGGGGTTAGCCCTTGCGGCTGTGTCAGCGTATTGTCAGACGCGCTACCAACACTGCCGTACCGATCACACAGGAGACACCATGGCGATTGCAGAAGCTTCCAGGCCGATGACGAGTGCGGAACGAAAAGTCATTTTCGCGTCGTCGCTCGGCACCGTGTTCGAGTGGTACGACTTCTATCTTTACGGTTCGCTGGCGCCCATCATCGCGCGCCAGTTCTTTTCGGGCCTGGACCCGACATCCGGCTACATCTTCGCGCTGCTGGCTTTCGCCGCCGGTTTCCTGGTGCGTCCGTTCGGCGCGATCTTCTTCGGCCGCCTGGGCGACATGATCGGGCGCAAGTACACCTTCCTGGTGACGATCCTGATCATGGGTGCGTCGACCTTCATCGTCGGCCTGCTTCCCAGCTATGCCTCGATCGGCATGGCGGCTCCGGTGATCCTGATCGCGCTGCGGCTGCTGCAGGGCCTGGCGCTGGGTGGCGAATACGGTGGCGCCGCGACCTATGTCGCCGAGCACGCGCCGCATGGCAAGCGAGGCGCTTACACCTCGTGGATCCAGACTACCGCGACGCTGGGCCTGTTCCTGTCGCTGCTGGTGATCCTGGGCGTGCGCAGCTGGATCGGCGAGAAGGACTTTCTGGATTGGGGCTGGCGGATTCCGTTTCTGGTGTCCATCCTGCTGCTCGGCGTCTCGGTGTGGATCCGGCTCAGCCTGAGCGAGTCGCCGGCGTTCCAGAAGATGAAGGCCGAGGGCAAGACATCGAAGGCGCCGCTGGCGGAATCGTTCGGGGAGTGGAAGAACCTGAAGATCGTGATCCTGGCCCTGCTCGGCCTGACGGCGGGACAGGCCGTGGTCTGGTACACGGGACAGTTCTACGCGCTGTTTTTCATGACGACGATTGCCAAGGTCGACAGCACGACGGCCAACCTGTTCATCGCGGCCTCGCTGTTGATCGGAACGCCGTTCTTCGTCATCTTTGGTGCCTTGTCGGACCGGATCGGCCGCAAACCGATCATCATGGCCGGTTGCCTGATCGCGGCGCTGACGTACTTCACGGTGTTCCCGATGCTGCTGCAGTATGCCAACCCC
Source organism: Ramlibacter sp. (assembly GCA_025351615.1). GTDB lineage: Bacteria > Pseudomonadota > Gammaproteobacteria > Burkholderiales > Burkholderiaceae_C > Ramlibacter. Next base: position 5,128 of record JANXVP010000455.1, read on the forward strand.
GCCCTGGTCGACGCCCAGCAAAAGAGCAAGGTCACCGTCACGGCCGACCCGGCGCAGTGTTCGTTCCAGGGCAGCCCGATCGCGCGCGAAATCGACTTCCTTACCTCGTGCGACATCGCCAAGCGAACGCTGACGCAGTCCTACATCCCGTACGAGAACAAGGCCGGTGCACCGGGCTCGGGGGCCATCATCTCGCTCGGCGACAAGACCTTCGCAGCGCCGACCGCGACGCTGAACGAGCAGCGCAACGGCTTCTCGGCCGATAGCACCAAGGCCATCGGCGACTTCCGCAAGGGACTGACCGATTCGGCCAAGGCCGCCGGGCTCACCGCGGCCGCCGATCCGGCCAAGATGAACAAGCCGATGGTGCTGCTGATCCTGGTGTTCCTGGTGATCCTGGTGACCATGGTGTACGGGCCGATCGCGGCGATGCTGGTGGAGTTGTTCCCCACCCGGATCCGCTACACGTCGATGAGCCTGCCGTACCACATCGGCAACGGCTGGTTCGGGGGCTTGCTCCCCACCACCGCCTTCGCCATGGTGGCCGCGACCGGAGACATCTACTACGGCCTTTGGTATCCGGTGATCGTGGCTGCCGGCACTTTCGTCATCGGGATGCTGTTCATTCGCGAGACCAAGGACGTCGACATCTACGCGCACGATTAGCCGCAGCGGCGGCGCCGTCCATCAGGCCCGCTTCGGCGGGCCTTTTTTATGCATTTCGGGTTATACGAAGACCCGCCTTACCGGCTGCCGGCTTTCACTCCAGACTGGAAGCAGGAATCCAGTGGGAGAGCGACCGTGATCCTGGTGAAAACAGCGGCCGGCGTGCAGGTGATGAAGGACCGGTCCGTCGCGCTGAGCCCGAGGCAGCGCTCAGCGTTCATTCTTTTCGATGGCAAGCGCACGCTGGACGCCGTCCTTGCGGCAACCGCGGCAATGGGCGTGACCCGCGCAGACCTCGACCAGCTGCTCGCATTCGGCCTGCTGGCGGACCCGGCCGAGCGGATGTCCGCTGACACCGTCCCGATGGGGCTGACCGGGTCCCGGCCGCGCACGACACGCCCGGCCCTGGAGCGTTATGCCGAGGCTTATCCGATCGCCGTCCAGCTCACGTCGGCGGCGGGCTCCCGCGGCTTTCACCTCGGACCCGCTGTGGAGGAAGCCGGTAACTACGAGCAGCTGCTCGCACTGGCCCCCATGATCCGCGAGGCGGTCGGGCTTGAAAAATACCTGCCGCTGGCCCTGGCCTTGCACGACGCCTAACCGGGCGGACAGGGAATTCCCCGAAGTGCTATAATTTCTGGCTTTGCCTTGCCGCACCGCTTCTAGACGCAGCGGGCGGCTGTCATCCGGTCCGCAGCCCTGCCGCGGGCCAATCCACAAGGAGAATCAATGCGTCATTACGAAATCATCCTGCTGATCCACCCGGACCAGAGCGAACAGGTTCCGGCCATGCTGGAACGCTACAAGACCATGATCACCGCCGGCGGCGGCAAGGTGCATCGGGTCGAAGACTGGGGACGGCGCCAGCTGGCCTACCAGATCAACAAGCTGGCCAAGGCCCACTACCTGTGCGTCAACATCGAGGCCGACCAGCCGGTGATGGCCGAACTGGAACACGCATTCCGTTTCAACGACGCGGTTCTGCGCCACCTCACGGTGGTCAAGAAAAAAGCCGATGCCGGTCCGTCGTCGATGATGAAGACCGTCGAGCGCGAAGAAGCGCGCAAGGCCCAGCAGGCGGAGTACCAGTCCTGAAGGGCTGACCGCCGGGAGTGAACCAGGTCGTCCTTTGCGCCTGTATCGCCGAGGCCAGTGCCCTGCGGTACACGCCGGCCGGACTGCCCGCCCTGGATTGCAGGCTCGAACACGAGTCGCAGATCGAAGAGGCCGGGCAGCAGCGGCAGGTGAAAGTGGCGGTCAAGGCCGTGGCCTTTGGTTCATTGGCCGAGACCCTCGTGAGGCAGCCGATTGGCGGCACCTGGCGGTTCACCGGTTTCCTGGCGACGCCCCGCAACGGCAAGCACCCCGTGCTCCATATTCAGTCATTCGTAGCAGATTAATTTTCAGAAAGCCAGACCATGGCCACGTTCAAGAAATTCAACAAGGACAAGCGTCCGAAGCGCAACACCCAGTCGCTGCTGTTCAAGCGCAAGCGCTTTTGCCGCTTCACGGTCGCCGGCGTCGAGGAAATCGACTACAAGGACGTCGACACCCTGCGCGATTTCATCGCCGAAAACGGCAAGATCATTCCGGCCCGCCTGACCGGCACCCGGGCGATCTACCAGCGCCAGCTCAATAGCGCCATCAAGCGTGCGCGCTTCCTGGCCCTGGTCCCGTACAGCGACCAGCACCGCATCTAAGGAGCGAAGAACATGCAAGTCATTCTGCTCGACAAGGTAGTCAACCTCGGCGGCCTGGGCGAAATCGTCAAGGTCAAAGA
>JANXVP010000412.1 GCA_025351615.1 Ramlibacter sp.
CTGTGCGAGTTCGCGGCCAAGCAGGGGGACCTTGACCTGCGGTTCACCCCCTCTCCCAGCGCCCAACAAGGCATGGCAGGCCACCAGCTGGTCACCAGCCGCCGCGGCGCAAGTTATGAGGCCGAGGTCAGCCTGCGCGGGGAATTCCGGCACCTCACCGTGCGCGGCCGCGCCGACGGGTACGACGCAGCGCTCAACTGCGTCGAAGAGATCAAGACCCACCGCGGCGACCTGGCCACGCAGCCGGCCAACCACCGGAGCCTGCACTGGGCTCAAGCCAAGGTTTACGGCTGGCTGCTGTGCCAAACCCGGGAATTGCCTGAAATGATGGTCCGGCTGGTGTATTTCGATATCGCCACGCAGGACGAAACAGCGTTCACCGAGGAGCATTCCGCGGAGTCGCTTCGCGGTTTTTTCGAGGCGCTGTGCGAGCGCTTTCTGGCATGGGCGGCACAGGAGATGACGCATCGCCACGCCCGTGACGCGGGGCTCACGGCACTTGCATTTCCGCACGCGTCGTTCCGCACCGGCCAGCGCGAACTGTCCGAAGCGGTCTACAGGACAGCAGTGAACGGTCGCTGCCTGCTGGTGCAGGCGCCCACCGGCATCGGCAAGACCATCGGCACGGTGTTCCCGCTGCTCAAGGCCTGCCCTTCGCAAAGGCTGGACAAGGTGTTCTACCTCGCGGCCAAGACCCCAGGGCGGCAACTGGCGCTCGACGCGCTGGCGTTCATCGGCGACAGCGCATCCGGCCTGCAGCTGCGGGTGCTGGAACTGGCCGCGCGCGACAAGTCGTGCGAGCATCCGGACAAGGCCTGCCATGGCGACTCGTGCCCGCTTGCCAAAGGCTTCTACGATCGTTTGCCGGCGGCGCGTGCGGACAGCCTGGCCGGCGGTGCGATGAGCCGCCCGGCGCTGCGCAGCGTCGCGCTGCGGCACCAGGTCTGTCCTTACTACCTGGGGCAGGAGCTCGCCCGCTGGTCTGACGTCGTGGTGGGCGGCTACAACTACTACTTCGACAGCAGCGCCATGCTTCACGCCCTGACGCTGGCCAACGAATGGCGCGTCGCCGTGCTGGTCGACGAGGCGCACAACATGGTCGAACGCGGGCGCGGCATGTACACCGCGCAACTGGGGCAAGCCGACTTCCGCGCTGTGCGGGCGAAGGCTCCCGCTGCGCTGAAGCGGCCGCTGGACAGGCTGCATCGCGCGTGGAAGGAGGTTCACGCCGACCAGTCCCTGCCTTATGAAACGCGCGACGACCTGCCGGACAAGTTCATGACCGCGCTGCAGCAGGCCACGTCGGCCATCGCCGACCAGCTCGCGCAAGCGCCAGCCGAACCGGTCGCAGCGCTGCAGCAGTTCTATTTCGACGCGCTCCAGTTTACCCGGCTCGGGGAATCGTTCGGCAGCCATTCGCTGTTCGACGTGACGCTGCAGCCGCCCAGCGGGGCCCGCAGACGCAGCGACGCCGTCCTGTGCATCCGCAACGTCGTGCCGGCGCCTTTTCTGCGGCAGCGCTTTGCAGCGGCATGCTCGACGGCGCTGTTCTCCGCCACGCTCAGTCCGCGCAGCTATTACCAGGACATGCTGGGCTTGCCGCAGTCTTGCGCCTGGATCGACGTGCCCTCCCCCTTCGAATCCGGGCAACTGTCGGTCCAGGTGGTCAAGAGCATCTCGACCCGCTATCCGCACCGGCAGCGGTCCGCCGCACCGATCGTGCGCCTAGTCGCGCAGCAATATGCGGACGCACCTGGCAATTACCTCGCGTTCTTCAGCAGCTTCGACTACCTGCAACTGGTAGCGTCGCTGTTTGCCGAGCAACACCCGGAGATCCCGATGTGGGAGCAGTCCAGGCGGATGGGGGAAGACCAGCGCAGCGCATTTCTCGAGCGCTTCACGCCGGGCGGCGCCGGCGTCGGCTTTGCTGTGCTCGGCGGCAGCTTCGCCGAAGGCATCGACCTGCGTGGCGACCGGCTGGTGGGCGCGTTTATCGCAACGCTCGGACTGCCGCAGATCAACCCGGTCAACGAGCAGATGAAGGCACGGATGGGCCAGACCTTCGGCGCCGGCTACGACTACACCTATCTTTTTCCGGGGATCCGGAAGGTGGTCCAGGCCGCTGGCCGCGTCATCCGCACGCAGGCGGACACCGGCGTGGTGTACCTGATCGACGACCGCTTCGCGCAGCCCGCCGTGCGCAGTTTGCTGCCGGCGTGGTGGAGCGTGGACGCTTAGGGGCCGCCGGATTCAGGGTGGAAGCTGGATGTCGATCACACTGTCGCCGTCGTCCGACGGCTGGGTCGGCAGATAAGACTCTGGCAAGCCGGTCCTGGCCTTGCGCCGTCGAGCGGCGGACATCAAGTGGTACATGACGCTGTCGGCGCCTTCGCCGGAACGAAAACCGGACCGGGTCTCGTCGCCGTCCGGGTTGCGGGGCTTGGTCATCGGATCCTTCGTGGTCGTGCTGCACAAAAAGAGTAACGCACTTTCGGCCGAGAACGAAGCGTCGTCTGCACGATCGTGGGTTTTCGAGCCGCAAGGGCGGCAAAACAAGGTATTTTTTGCCGGATCCACGGGTTCCTGCTGGGTGAAATGCAGCTTGACGTGCACCAGTGGATAGAGAAGTGGCCCCGCTTGTTTGAACAGCATTCCCCGATTTATAAGTGGAAGACTCTGTACGGATTGCCAAAGGTGCAGGGTTGTGCACGGCGGCGGTCGGCGCTTGCGACGAACCGACCGACGCGGTGCGCAACTCGGGGCGCACCAGGGATTTCATGTTACGCGGCCAGTTTCAATTGCGCCAAGTCGGCGAAGTGCGCTTCATCCGGCGTGAGCCGATCCAGGCTGCAGTGAGAGCGATGCGCGTTGTACCAGCCCAGGTAATCCGCGATGTCAGCGCGCGCTGTACTGACGCTGTCGTAGGCCTTCAGGTACACCCGCTCGTACTTCACG
>JANXVP010000414.1 GCA_025351615.1 Ramlibacter sp.
GAAGCAGCGCCGTCCCCTGGCCCGCATCCGCCGGACGGCGGGCGACGTCCACGTAAGACGCGCCCGCCGCTTCCAGCGCGAGGCGCACGAATTCGCCGCGACCCGGGATCGTGGGCCAGTAGTGCAGTTCATATGACATAGGTCGACTGTAGTCACTTCGCGGGCGCCAGCAAATCCGCGTATCCTCCTCCAGAAATAGAGGGCGGAACGCGATTGGCCATCGCGCTGTCGGAGACGGCTGCTTTGGGTCCAGAAAGCCATCCACACACCGGAGGTGCCCCATGCTCTCACCCCAGGACGTGTCCGTCCGCAGGCGGGCCTTCCGCCAGCTGCACGCATCCGGCTGCTTCGTCATTCCCAATCCGTGGGACGCCGGCAGTGCGCGTTATCTTCAGGGCCTCAGGTTCAAGGCGCTGGCGACCACCAGTTCGGGCGCGGCGTGGCGGCACGCGAAGGCGGACGGGCAGATGTCGCTCGACGAGGCACTCGTCCACCTGCGTGAGATGGTCACCGCCACCGAGCTGCCGGTGAATGCCGACTTAGAACACGGCTTCGCGGCGGATTCCGCCGGCGTCGCCCGGAACGTGCGGCTGGCAATTGACACCGGTGTGGCCGGCTTGTCAATCGAGGATTCGACCGGTGACGCGAGCGAGCCGCTGCGCGACATCGCCTCCGCGGTGGAGCGAATGCGCGCCGCGCGGGCGGCGATCGATGCAACGGGCGGCGAGACCTTGCTGGTCGGGCGCGCCGAGAATTTCATCGTTGGCCGCCCGGACCTGGAGGATACGATCCGACGCCTGCAGGCCTACGCCGAAGCCGGCGCCGACTGCCTCTATGCCCCGGGCATCACCACGCGCGAGCAGATCGCCGCAGTCGTGGCCGCGGTGGCGCCCAAGCCCGTCAATCTGCTGGTCGGCTCCGCCACCGGGCTCACCCTGCGCGACATCGAGGCGCTGGGTGTGCGCCGGGTGAGTGTCGGTGGCGCGATGGCGCGCACGGCTTGGGGCGGCTTCATGCGAGCGGCGCAGATGATCGCCATCGAGGGCAGATTCGACGGCTTTGCCGGCGCGGCGTCAGGTGCGCAGCTCAACGACTTGTTCAGCAAAGACTAGCGCCCTTTCGGCGCTACCTCGCAGCGGCGGGGAAGGCCGGTAGCTTGCCCACGTCACGCGGGTCGTGCTGGATGATGACCGTCGCCTTCAGGTTCTCCTCGATCTGCTTGATGCGTTCGAGCGAGGCCAGCGTCTCCGCCCGGTCGTAGTTGAAGCTGGTCAGGCCTGACCTGGAGCTGGGCCAGTCACCTCGGCGGCGGGTTTCGCCGACGCAGAAAACCCCGTGCAAAGACTGGCAATGAGCAGTGCGTGAAGGACTCGTCGCATCCTTGTCTCCTTGGGGCAGCGATCCTCCGCGCGCATGGCAAAGATTTTGCTGGTCGCGATGGCCGGTTCTTCGGCGACTTGCCGTTCTTACTGGTAGGCAGCGTCGAATACTTCGCCGACGCACATGTGGGAGCAGTGGAATGATGATGCGTGGAACCGAACTCTCGTTGCATGAAGCAAACCGCCGCTGGCGGCCTGGAATCGCAATCATGGCAATCGCGGCGCTGGTCGCTGGCTGCGCCGATATGCCTGTGCAAGAGCCGGCCCGAGTCGATGCGGCGGCCAGCACACGTCAGCTGAAGGCGCTGCCGCGCAAGACGAGCGAACTCATACCGGTTTCAATCTACGAATTCCGCTCGACTGTCAGCGAGATCCAGGCGCGCGGCGCAACCGACATGTTCAAGACCGCGCTGGTCAACAGCGGTCAGTTCCGCGTGGTCGAACGGGCGCGCCTGAACGAAGGGGTGATTCGCGAGAAGCAGCTCAATGCAGGCGGGCTGAGTGCCGGCAGGAGTGCCACCCAGAAGCTGACCGAGGCCAGGTACCTGTTTGAAGGTGCGATCACGCAGGCCAACGCCGGCGAAACGCAGCGCGCGGGGGCCTTCGGCATCGCTGGCGCGCAGATCGGCGGCAGCACGAACCGAGACGTGATCGGCGTCGATGTACGCGTCGTCGAAGTCGCTACCGGCGATATCGTGGCCGCAGTCACCGTGCAAAAGGCGACCGCCGGCGACTCGGTGAACGTCTCTGGCATCGGCTCGCTGATCGGCACAGTGCTGGCGCAACGGGGCAAGAGCACCACTTACGTGCCGGACGTGCAGCTGCAGCAGCAGCGCAAGCAAAGCCTCGATGTGGCATTGCGCGCGGCGATCGACCAGGCCGTGGCCGAACTGGCCGAGCGCTTTGCTCACTGACGTTCCGCACCCCCTTCGGACGCCCTTATGACTCCGACTGTCAGACATTTTCCGGCCGGTCCTCGGTGTCGGGCTCGGACTGGCGATGCAGCGCCTGCGCAGATGCCCAGCGCGCTGCACTGAACTGGCGCCACCGTGATCATCCTGCGTCGCTCCTGGTTCGAAGCCGGTGCTGCAGCCTGCGGCGGCGGTGCGTTGCTCGGACTCGCGTTTTCCAGCGACGCAGCCGGTTCGTTGGCGTGGATCGCGCTCGTTCCCTGGCTGCTCGTGGTGCGCCGGCTCGCGCCGCTGCCGGCCTTCGGGTTCGGGTGGGCGGGAGGCCTCGTGGCCGCATTGGTCACCTTCGGCTGGCTCGCGAACGTGCCGGCGTTCGGCGTCGCCCAGTTTGCCGTACTCGGTGGCTATGTCGCGCTTTATGCGGCGTGCTGGTGTGCCGGGCTCGCCATTCTGGCGCGGCGGCAACGCTCCTTGCTTCTGTACGCACCAGCACTGTGGGTGGCGCTCGACGCGGTGCGCAACCACGCCGGTTTCCTTGCCCTTCCGATCGCCAGCCTGGCACAGAGCCAGCACGCGAATACCCCACTGCTGCAGCTGGCGTCGCTAGGCGGTGAAGCGGCAGTCACGTGGATCGTCGTGTTGGGCAACGTGGCAGTTGCAGCCCTGGCGCAGCGGCGCGTGTGGCGCGGCCCGCTGCTCGCCCTTGGGACCGTCGCCGCCGCCCACGCCGCCGGCGCCATCATGCTGGGGGCCGCTGCCAGCGACGATGAAACGGTGGCCCCAATCAAGATCGCGGCGGTGCAACCGAATATCGGACTGCACGAGCGCGAAACCGCGGCGGGGCGCGATGCCATCTGGCAGCGTCTCGAACGCCTCAGCCTGGACGCGGCCGCCGCGCAGCCAGACTTGATCGTGTGGCCCGAGACCGCGGTCGGCGATCCGCGGCACGATCCACAGCTGGCCGAGCGACTGCTCACGCTGTCGCGGGCGGCCGGTGCGCCATTGCTCGTCGGCGCATCCGAAACCGAAAAGTTCGCAGTCACCGAGCATGGCGGTCTCGGCGTGCGCGAGCGCGATGCCTACAACGCCGCGTACCTGGTGCGTGCCGACACGCCAATTGGCGAGCCCTATCGCAAGCGGCGCCTGATGCCGTTCGGCGAGTACACGCCTCTTGAGGGCCGCGTCGCGTGGCCGTCCTGGCTGGTTCCGGAGATTGCCCACGGCCGCTCCGGCGATTCCGATGCCGGTTTCGACGTGCCTCGGTCGTCGCCCGCGGCGCCGCCGCTGCGCATTGGCGTTGTGATCTGCTGGGAAAACCTGTTTGCGGACCTGTCGCGCCGGGCGGTGTCGGGGGGCAGTGCGATGCTGGTGCAGATGACGAATGACGCGTGGTTCGGCCCCGGCCGCGCCGCGTTGCAGCACAACGCCGCATCGGTGATTCGTGCGGTCGAAAACGGGGTACCCCTGGTGCTCGCATCCAACGCCGGCCCTTCGCTGGTGATCGATCGATACGGCCGCGTGGTGGGGCGCACCGCGCTGCAGTTCGACGTTGGCGTGGCCGTCGCATCGGTCGTCCCCGGCCATGCCGCCACGCCTTTTAATCGCTGGGGCGAGTGGTTCGCCGCAGCCTGCTGTGTGCTCACGCTCCAGGGACTCTGGACAGGTCGGTTGTCGACCGGCGCACCCCGAAGGCTTTCTTTCAATGTCAACGCCAAGGAGGGCGCATGATTCGTACGTTCCCACCACGCGCCGTGCGCGCGCGAAATCCATTCGCAGTTCCTGCAGTCTTGGTCCTGGCGCTCGCAGCGATCGGGCCTGCTGCGGGCGCCACGCCCTTCACCACCGCAGATGGCCGTGTCAAGCAGGTCTTCTGCGAGATGTCGGCGATCAAGGGGCAGCTCACCAACACGGAATCGCGGTACACCGGCAGCGGCACCTGTATCGAGCTCGAATCGCCGCAGAAAGCCACCGACAAATCCACCACCACCAGCGAATTTCCACGCGTGAACGAAAGCACCGAGCTCTTCCGCGCGAACTGGACGTCGCAGGCCAGCTACAACCCGCTCACCAAGGAGACCTGGGAGAGGGTCACGATGCCGGCGCCAACCACGGACGAGAAGTCACCGGTCGGCCGGCCCTACGGCAACTACGAGACCCGCATGATCTGCGCGACCGACCCATGGCTGACCGGCATCGGCGTCAACTGCACCGGCAAAACCGTCATGGCCACCGGCAACCTGGGCGACGCCGAAGCGATGCTGCGCAAGTTGAACTTGCCCGCCACGACGCCCAGCAAGCCGGCCCAGCTGCAGGCACTGGTCGCGACGCACGACCGCGAAGCAAAGCTGCAAACGCGCGTCACGAAGGTGGAAACCGACAACAAGGCCAGCCAGATCGTCATCGCCCCCAGGCCAAGCATCGTCGAGCCGCGCCAGGGCGGCACCTATCCGCCGCAAACGCCGCTGCGCGTTCGCATCGTACCCGCGAAGGATGCGAGGGACACCGCCTACCGGATCGAGGTCCAGGTGCAGGTTAACTTCGACTGGCGCGAAGTCGCGACGGTTGCGACCCCCGCCGGGCTCGCGCAGTCGCCGCAGGGCTACCGGGGCTGGGGCGGAAAGCCCGGTGACCCCGTCACGGCGGTGACGGCGATCGCGGGAGCCTACCGCATGCGTGCACGCGGTAGTGCGCCGCAGATAGGCCAGCCCGGCGATTGGGTGGAATTCAAGATTGACGGTCAACCCGGCCCCCAGCTTGACGTGATGGACCTGGCGAAGCCGGCGCCGGGGAAAGCCGGCGCCACGGCGCAGTCCACAGCGGCGCGCGTGGCAGGGCAGTCCACCACCTTGAACGCACTGGGGACTTCGCCGGCCATCGCCGTGCAGAACAAGACGGGCTCCGCCTCGCTCAACCCGCAACCGCTGCCGCCGGGTGGCGGACAGCTGACTCCCGGCAGTTTGCAGCAGGCACCTCGTGGCCTGCCGCAGGTGCCGAGTTCATTGCGTTGACCCAGTTGCGCTGCCTTGCGGCGCACAAACAAAAAAGGAGTCCGTCCCATGACCTGCCTTCGTCGAATTCTCCGCGTGCAAGCTCTGAGGCTCACCCTTGCCGCGTTCGTGATTGTGCCCGGCGCGTCTGCCCTGGCCGCGGACTGCGCGCAGTGGAACGTCGGCGGGAAGCACGGTTTGGTGCAGTCGAATATCCGCGCGGGGGAAATGAACCTTCAGCAGGATGGCACGCTGTTCAAGGGCTACATGTCCTTTTTAACCCTGAACAGCACCGGCGAACACTACAACACCACAAGCGGGGACATCGTTGGAACGGCAGTCGGCAACAAGTTCGAAGCGACCGTCTACTGGATGGACAACAGGGTGGGCGTGTATACGGGCCAGATCGGGCCGCAGGGTCTCGTGGTGGGGCGCACGTACAACAAGAACAATCCCGCAGAGAGCGCCGAATGGCACGGCAGTCCTGCGTTCGACTGCCTCTCCAAGGCTGCGCCCAATACCGGTGCCAGCGACGGGAACAACGGCAACAATGACAACAGCGGCAAGCCTGCCATGGCACTGGGCCGAGTGCAATTGCAGCCAAGCATCGTGGAGCCGCAGAAGGGCGGCGTGTATCCCTCGCAAACGCCGCTGCGCGTGCGGGTCGCGGCCGGGAAGGGCGCCAAGGACGCCGCGTATCGGATCGAGATCCAGCGCCAGAGGCTGTCGGGCACCAGTTCTTCGTCGTGGAACATCGAATGGCTCGACGTGTTCACCGCTGACACCGCGGCCGCGGTCGCCCAGTCGCCGCAGGGTTACCGGGAGTGGGGCGGCACACAGGCTGCAGCCGCTGGCGCGGAGATGACAGCCACTGGCGGGCTCTTTCGCATACGCGCTCGCGCCACAGCGCCGCAGGCAAGCCCGCCCGGCGATTGGGTAGAATTCAGGATCAAAGGTGCGCTTGGCACGCAGAACGACGCGAACAGCCAGACCACGCCTGGGGTGCAAAGCGCGGGCAGCGGCGCGGCACCGTCGGCGGCACCGCGCACGACAGGCCAGCCGCGCACGCCGAACGCGCTGGCCAATACACCGGCCAACGCCGCGCAGACCAAGGCGCAAGCCGTGACACTGAATCCGCAGCCCTTGCCGCCGAAGACGTCGCCCGGCGCGGCAACGCTCGACGCCCAGACGCTGACGCCCCGGACCTTGGGTGGTGCAGCAGCGCTCAACCCGCAACCTTTACCGCTGAAGACGTCGCCCGCTGCGCTGGCCGCAAGGCCGCTGAACGGCGGGGTCAGGAACACCGACGCGGCAACACCCAATCCGCAGGCGCTGCCGGCGGGCGGCCTGCAGCAGGCGCCCAGTTCGCTGCGTTAGCGATGGTCCACCGAAAGCGAATCGTGCACCTCAACATCCAGCGTTGTTCCTCGCAGCTCGCGGCACTCGCTATTGCGTTTGCCTGCGCCTCCGCCCTCGCACAGGCGGCGGGAAACCCCAAGCTGCCGGTCGGTGATCCGTGCACCGTGGTGCCGCTCGCCGAAGTGCAGAAGGCCTTCCCCGGCGTCAAGTCGGGTGTGCGCAACCGGCGGCTGGAGGAGTACGGCTCGACCCAGTGCGCGTGGAGCGACTCACGCGACAAGGTGGTGTTCGCCGTCCAGGAGAGCTATGGCAGCAACACCGCGATGCAGGAAGCGCAGGGCAATGCGACCGCCTTCCTCGATCCGACGATGCTCCAGTCAAAAGCCAGCGTGCGCTACGAAACACTGAGCGGCATCGCGCCCGAAGCGGTGGCCTTCGTCGAGCCCGGCGACCCCAAGCGCGGTATCCTTGGCGACGGATCGTTGCTGGTCCTGCGCAAAGGCCAGCACACGTTGCTCTTGATGTCGCCAGTGCTGCCCAAGCGCGACCGCGCGGCAGCATTGAAGGTCTACGAAGACCTCGGGCGGATTGCCGCCAGGAGGCTCGAATGAACCCCGCCCTGTGCGCAGCCTGCGCCGGCAGCGACCTCCCCCACTCCCGGGTTTCGACCCGACCCGCGGCGGGCGCATGTTGAACATCACCCCGCCGCAGCAAA
>JANXVP010000479.1 GCA_025351615.1 Ramlibacter sp.
CTTGCGGTTGAAGACCTCTACCGCAGCCATCATCAGCAGCGCCCCCACCACCACCAGGATTTCCATCGGCAGGATGTTGGCGCCCAGAAACTGGATCGGCGATTCAGGCAGCGGCGAGGGGAACTTCAGGTCGTCCCGGCCCCAGACGTTTTCGGCCACGTTCTTGAAGATGATGCCCAGCGCGATCGTGGACATGATCCAGCCGAACTCGCTCTTGATCTTGATCGCCGGCCGCACGCCGATGCGCTCGACCACCGCGCCCTGCACCACGCCGAACAGGCACACCAGTGGGATCATCAGCCAGTAATTGAGGCCGAGGCCGACCAGGGTCAGGCCGACCAGGGCGCCGAGCATGAGTGCGTCGCCTTGCCCGAAGTTCAGCGTATCAGAGGTCGCGAAGGTCAGCTGGTAGCCGAACGCGATGACCGCGTAGATCATCCCTAGCGCGATACCGCTGTAGATCAACTGTGTCAGGATTTGCATGATTGCGGTGCCGATGGTGGGCCGCGCGCAAGGCGACCCGGTTCACAAGAAAACGCCGCCGCGGGAAGCAAGCCCGGGGCGGCGCGGCATGATTGTGGCTTACTTTTTGGCCGGAGCGAGGGCTCCCTTGGCGTTGGCGTCCTTCAGGCGGACTTCCGACGCCTTTTTCTGGTCATCGGGATAGGCGTACACCACTCGCTGGCCTTTCACCTCGCCGAACACCGGGATGTTGGCGGTAATCGCGTCATGATCGCCCTTGGAAAAAGGCTTGTTGTAGGTGGTCACCACGCCGTCGACTGGAGTCTTCAGGTCTTCCAGGGCCGCCTTGATCTTGGGCCCGTCGGTCGAGCCGGCCTGCTTGATCGCGGCGGCCAGCAGGTAGATCGAATCGTAGCCCTGGGCCGCCGAAACCGGCGAGTCAATGCGGCTGTTCTTTGGGTTGAAGGTCTTGAGGTAATTGACGATGAAGGACTGGCGCTTGGGCGTCGTCGGCTCCTGGATGAAGGTCTGCGGCATGCGCGCGCCCTCCCCGCCGGGGCCGGCGTTGTCGATGTAGTTGGCCATCGACAGGGTCCAGCTGCCCACCATTGGAACCTTCCATCCCAGCTTGGTCATGCCGTTGGCGATCTGCGCCAGTTCGGGACCGATGCCATAAGTCAGCACCGCCTCGGCGCCGGCTTCCTTGGCTTTCAGCAACTGCGCCGTCATGTCCACATCCTTGATGTTGAACTTCTCGACCGCCACCGGCTTGATGCCTTTAGCCGCCAGCGCTTTTTCCAGGTCTTCCCGGCCGAGCTGGCCGTAGTTGGTCGAATCGGCCAGGATGGCGACTTTCTTGAAGCCCCGACGGGTGATCGCTTCTTCCACGATCATGGGCGCCTGGATGCTGTCGTGTGCCGAATTGCGGAAGACGTAATTTTCCGGCTGGTCGTCGAACTGGTGCGTGATCAGCGAACCGGTCGCTACGTTGTTCATCACCGGGATCTTGGCGTCCTGGAAGAAGCGTTGCGAGGCCAGGGCGACACCGGTGTTGATGTAGCCCACGGTGGCCGTCACCTTTTCCTTGTTGATCAGCTCCTGGGCGATCTGCACGCCCCGCTCGTTCTTGGCCTCGTCGTCGCGCTCGACCAGCAGGATCTTGCGACCGAGCACGCCGCCGGCCTTGTTGATTTCCTCGGTGGCGAGCCGCACGCCGTCGCGCATGCTCACTCCCATGGACGACGAGCCGCCGGTGAAAGGACCGGCGACTCCAATCTTGATCGGGTCTGCGGCGACCGCCAGACCGGCGGAAAGGATCAGGGCCGACACAGCGGTCAGCTTGAGGTAATGCATCATGAGGAAGTCTCCGGGTCGATTGTGGGACAGGCTCGGGCGGCCTTTGGGCGTTGTTGCACGCGCACGCGCGCCGGCAACTCCCGCTATGTTAATTGCGCCGTGCTTACGAGAGCCTGTCGATTTCCCGCGAAAAGGTCAAACCACGGGAAAACCCTGATGCCGCGGCGCGGAGGAAGCAATCCGAATCGGCCCGCCCCCTAATTCGGACGGCGCAGGCATACCATGGCCGTTTTTCCGCACAAGCGCCATGGCATCCCTATCCACGAAGGCCGCAAAAGAACTCCGTGTCCTGCTCAAGCCATGGCAACTGCGAACCGGCCCGGGCAAACCGGTAGCGCTGTCGAAATTCGACCCGGCAGCCAAGCCGTTTTCGAATGGCGACAAGGGCCACGACAAGCTTGCCGTCGAGTCGCTCGCCGTGGAGATCGACGGGCTGCAGGATGTGCTGTTCGCGGACCGCCGCTTCAAGGTGCTGATCGTGCTTCAGGGCATGGACGCCGCGGGCAAGGACGGCACCGTCCGCGGCGTGTTCGGCCGGGTCAGCCCGCTGGGGGTGCGGACCGCAAGCTGGAAGGCGCCGACCGAGCAGGAGCGGGCCCATGATTTTCTCTGGCGCATCCACCAGCGCATTCCGGCTGCCGGCGAGATGATGATCTTCAACCGCAGCCATTACGAGGACGTGCTGGTCCCAGTGGTGATGGGCTCCCTGTCGGCGGCGGAAACCGACCAGCGCTTTCGCCAGATCAACGATTTCGAGCGGCTTCTGGTCGAAACCGGCACCGTGGTGCTCAAATTCATGCTGCACATCAGCCGGGACGAACAGCGGGCGCGACTGCAGGAACGCATCGACGATCCGACCAAGGCCTGGAAATTCATGGCCGGCGACCTGGACGTCCGCAAGCGCTGGACCGAATATATGGCGGCCTACGAGGCCCTGCTGGCAGCGACCGGCACCGCGCTCGCTCCCTGGGTCATCGTGCCTGCCGATTCCAAGACCCATCGCAACCTGATGATCGCGACGCTGGTGAAGGAGACGCTGCGCTCACTGGGACTGCGCTACCCGCCGCCCGACGCCGCGGTCCAGGGCATGAAGGTGGTCTGACAGCAGCACTTCCGGTTGACGTTGACGTCAACGTCAAGTAAGGTCGCCGATTAAGATAGCGTTACAGTTGCCTCTGCAGGGCCGCGTGCACCCGGAGACCTCCCATGACCGACCTGTCCGCCGAATTCAAGGCGCTCGCGAGCTACCGCCCCAAGAACAAGGTGCGCTTTGTCACGGCAGCCAGCCTGTTCGACGGCCACGATGCTGCGATCAACATCATGCGGCGCATCCTGCAGGGTATGGGCGCCGAGGTGATCCACCTGGGTCACAACCGCAGTGTGGACGACGTGGTGACCGCGGCTTTGCAGGAAGATGTCCAGGGCATCGCGATCAGCTCCTACCAGGGCGGCCACGTCGAATATTTCAAATACATGGTCGATCTGCTGCGCCAGCGGGGCGGCGAACACATCCAGGTGTTCGGCGGCGGTGGCGGCGTGATCGTGGCGCCGGAAATCCGCGAACTGCACGACTACGGCGTGACCCGCATCTACAGCCCCGAGGACGGCCAGCGCATGGGTCTCGCGGGAATGATCGGCGAAATGGTGATGCGCTGCGACAGGGATCTCGGTGGCGAGTCGCCACAGGACCTGGCGGCGATCCAGTGCGGCGCCGGAATGAACTGGCGGGCCCTGGCCCGGTTCATCACCGCGATCGAGAATTCCGTTCTCAAGCCGGCCGTGGTCCAGGAACTGCGCGCACAGGCCGCCGCAAAAAAGGCCGCGGTGCTTGGCATCACCGGCACCGGAGGCGCGGGCAAGTCGTCGCTCACCGACGAGCTGATCCGGCGTCTGAGACTGGACCAGGACGACAGCCTGCGGATCGCCGTGATCTCGATCGACCCCTCGCGCCGCAAGAGCGGAGGCGCACTGCTCGGGGACAGGATCCGGATGAACGCGATCGGTCCCTGGAACGATGGGCCGCGCGTCTTCATGCGCTCGCTGGCCACCCGCGACTTCGGCAGCGAGATCTCGGCCGCCCTGCCCGACGTGATCGCGGCCTGCAAGGTGGCGGGCTTCGACCTGATCGTGGTCGAAACCTCGGGCATCGGCCAGGGCGACGCGGCCATCGTCCCGCATGTCGACGTGCCGATCTACGTGATGACCCCCGAATTCGGCGCCGCCAGCCAGCTTGAAAAGATCGACATGCTGGACTTTGCGGAGTTCGTGGCGATCAACAAGTTCGACCGCAAGGGCGCGCTGGACGCGTTGCGTGACGTCTCCAAGCAGGTGCAGCGCAACAAGGAAGCCTGGGGCAAGCGCCCCGACGAAATGCCGGTGTTCGGAACCATGGCCGCCCGCTTCAACGACGACGGAATCACGGCGCTCTACCACGCGATGAAGCCCCGGCTGGCGCAACTGGGCGTGATCCTCAAGGAAGGCCGGTTGCCGCTGGTGACCGGGCGCCACAGCACCAACCAGACCCCAGTGGTGCCCGCGGCGCGAACCCGTTACCTGGCCGAGATCAGCGACACCGTGCGCGGCTACAAGAAGCGGGCGCGCGAACAGGCGACGCTGGCCCGTGAAGTGCAGCAGCTGCGGGAAGCAGCGCGCATGCTCAAGGTTGACAAGCCGGACCGGGCGCCGGCGGCGGAAGCGGCACTGGACCTGGCCGGTGTGCGCAAGGCCCGCATGGACAAGGACGCCCTGCACTTGCTGCAGCAGTGGCCTGCCATGCAGCAAGCCTATTCGGGCGACGAGTACGTGGTGAAGATCCGCGACAAGGAAATCCGCACGGCGTTGACCACCAGGTCGCTGTCCGGAACCACCATCCGCAAGGTGAGCCTGCCGACCTGGGAAGACCACGGCGAAATCCTCAAGTGGCTGATGCTGGACAACGTGCCCGGCAGCTATCCCTATACCGCCGGCACCTTCGCCTTCAAGCGCGAGGGCGAGGACCCAACGCGGATGTTCGCCGGCGAGGGTGACGCCTTCCGCACCAACACGCGCTTCAAGCTCCTGAGCTCGGGGATGGCTGCTAAGCGCCTGTCCACGGCGTTCGACTCGGTCACCCTGTACGGCAACGATCCCGATCCTCGGCCCGACATCTACGGCAAGGTCGGCAACTCCGGCGTCTCGATCGCAACCCTGGATGACATGAAGGTGCTGTACGGTGGCTTCGATCTGTGCAGTCCGTCCACGTCGGTTTCGATGACGATCAATGGTCCCGCTCCCACCATCCTGGCGATGTTCATGAACACCGCCATCGACCAGAACCTGGAGAAATTCCAGGCCGACAATGGCCGTGAGCCCACCGACACCGAGGCGGCCAAGATCCGCGAATGGGTGCTGGCCAACGTCCGCGGCACGGTGCAGGCCGACATCCTGAAGGAAGACCAGGGCCAAAATACCTGCATCTTCTCGACCGAGTTCAGCCTCAAGGTCATGGGCGACATCGCGGAGTATTTCGTGCACCACAATGTGCGCAACTTCTACAGCGTATCGATTTCCGGTTACCACATCGCAGAAGCCGGCGCCAATCCGATCAGCCAGCTGGCTTTTACCCTGTCGAACGGCTTCACGTTTGTCGAGGCCTATCTCGCCCGCGGCATGCACGTGGACGACTTTGCACCCAACCTGTCGTTCTTTTTCTCCAACGGCATGGACCCGGAATACACAGTGATGGGTCGGGTCGCCAGGAGAATCTGGGCGGTCGCGATGAAAGAAAAGTATGGCGCCAACGAGCGCAGCCAGAAGCTGAAATACCACATCCAGACCTCGGGCCGCAGCCTGCACGCCCAGGAAATCCAGTTCAACGACATCCGCACCACGCTGCAGGCACTGATCGCGATCTACGACAACTGCAATTCGCTGCACACCAACGCATTCGACGAGGCGATCACCACGCCGACCGAGGACAGTGTCCGGCGGGCCATGGCGATCCAGCTGATCATCAACCGCGAGTGGGGCCTGGCGAAGAACGAAAACCCGAGCCAGGGCGCGTTCATCATCGAGGAGCTGACGCAGCTGGTGGAAGAAGCCGTGCTCACCGAGTTCGAGCGCATTGCGGAGCGCGGCGGCGTGCTGGGCGCCATGGAAACCGGCTACCAGCGCGGCCGGATCCAGGACGAATCGATGCACTACGAAATGCTCAAGCACACGGGCGAGTTGCCGATCGTGGGCGTCAACACCTTTCGCAATCCGCACGGCGACGCCGTGCAGGACAAGCTGGAACTGGCTCGGTCCACCGAACAGGAAAAGCAGGGTCAGTTGCAGCGCCTGCGCGACTTCCATCAGCGCCATGCCAGCGCCTCTCCGCCGATGCTGACGAGGCTGCAGCAGGCGGTGATCGACAATCGCAACGTCTTCGAGGTGCTGATGGACGCCGTGCGGGTTTGTTCGCTGGGCCAGATCACCCACGCGCTGTTCGAGGTGGGCGGCGAGTACCGCCGCAACATGTGAGGCGCAGCCAGCTTCGGGCCGGAAAGTCCGGCTGCGGTGGCCGGGCTCCCGCCGGTCCTGCCAGTCCCCGCAAAACTACTTAGGGCTTAACCCACTACCGCAGTGCAGCAACGGTCCCTAGGATACGCCATCTTCGCCCGGCGAGCCGGGTTCATGGGTCCGAAGCCGCAGGAGCGCGATTTGCCAGCTGAGTTCATTCTAGAGACGAGGGGCCTGACGAAGGAGTTCAAGGGCTTCATCGCGGTCAACAACGTCGACCTGAAGGTGCGCCGCGGACACATCCATGCCCTGATCGGGCCGAACGGCGCCGGAAAGACCACGTTTTTCAACCTGCTGACCAAATTTTTGCACCCGACATCGGGCTCCATCACCTACAACGGCGTGGACATCACGCACGAGCGCCCGGCCCAGACGGCGCGTCGCGGCATCGTCCGGTCGTTCCAGATTTCAGCGGTCTTCCCGCACATGAGCGTGCTCGAAAACGTCCGCGCTGCGCTGCAGCGCAACCTGGGCAACTCGTTCCACTTCTGGAAATCGGAGAAGTCGCTGGTCCCGCTGCACGAGCGGGCGCGTGAGCTGCTGGCGACAGTCGGACTGCAGGACTTCGCGGATGAGACAACCGTGAACCTGCCCTACGGGCGCAAGCGCGCCCTGGAGCTGGCCACCACCATGGCCCTGGAGCCGGACCTGATGCTGCTGGACGAGCCGACCCAGGGCATGGGCCACGAAGATGTGAACCGCGTCACGGACCTGATCAAGAAAGTGTCGGCCGGGCGCACGATCCTGATGGTGGAGCACAACATGGGCGTGGTGTCGTCCATCGCGGACCGCATCACGGTGCTGCAGCGCGGCGCGATCATCGCCGACGGGCCCTACGCCGAAGTGTCGGCCAATCCGCTGGTGATCGAGGCTTACATGGGCACCGGCGACGCCGCCCTGCAAGGGGCTCATTGAAATGACCAAGGAGCTCCTTTGCATCGAAGGCTTGCACGCCTGGTATGGTGAATCGCACATCCTGCACGGCGTGGACCTGACGGTGAACGAAGGTGAAGTGGTCTGCCTGCTGGGCCGCAACGGCGCAGGCCGCACCACCACCATGCGCGCCATCGTGGGCTTGACGGGGGCGCGCAAGGGATCGATCCGGATCAACGGGCAGGAAGCCATCAAGCTGGCGCCGCACAAGGTGGCGCGGCTGGGCGTGGGGTATTGTCCGGAAGAGCGCGGCATCTTCGCCAGCCTCACGGCGCAGGAGAACCTCATGCTGCCGCCGGTGATCGGCAAGGGCGGCATGAGCGTGGAAGAGATCTACAGGATGTTCCCCAACCTCAAGGAGCGCGCCTCCAGTCCCGGCACCCGCCTGTCCGGCGGCGAGCAGCAGATGCTGGCGGTGGCACGCATCCTGCGAACCGGCGCCCGGCTGCTGCTGCTCGATGAAATTTCCGAAGGACTCGCCCCGGTGATCGTGCAGAAGCTGGCCGAGATGATCCGCACCCTGAAGGGCAGGGGGTACACCATCGTGCTGGTCGAGCAGAATTTCCGCTTCGCCGCGCCGCTGGCCGACCGCTTCTATGTGATGGAGCATGGCCGCATCGTCAAACAGTTCGCGCAGGGTGAGCTGGCCAACAACATGGGCATGCTGCAGGAATACCTGGGCGTCTGAAAGCCGCCCCTTTTTTTACCAGGAGATGTTTATGAAAATCAAGACCCTCGTTGCGGCGCTGGCCGTCGGCTTCGGCAGCTGCGCCGCTGTCGCCCAGACCCAGACCGGGCCGGTGCGGATCGGCTTCATCACCGACATGGCGAGCCTGTATGCGGACATCGACGGTCCCGCAGGCGCTGAAATGATCAGGTGGGCAACGCAGGACTTCGGCGGCAAGGTGCTGGGCCGGCCGATCGAAGTGGTCTCGGCCGACCACCAGAACAAGGCCGACGTTGCCAGTTCCAAGGCTCGCGAGTGGATGGACAAGGACAACCTGGCCCTGCTGATCGGCGGCACCAGTTCGGGCACCAACCTGGCGATGGCCAAGGTGGCCCAGGAAAAGAAGCGCCCCTTCATCTCCATCGGCGCCGGTTCGGCCCGCCTCTCCAATGAAGACTGCACGCCCTACACCGTCCACTACGCCTACGACACCGTGGCTCTGGCCAAAGTCGCCGGCAACGCACTGGTCAAGGCCGGCAACAAGACCTGGTTCTTCCTCACCGCCGACTACGCTTTCGGCTACTCGCTCGAGGGCGACGCGGCCAACGTGGTCAAGGCCAACGGGGGCACCGTCGTCGGTGCCGTTCGCCATCCGCTGAACGCCTCGGACTTCTCCTCATTCCTGCTGCAGGCCCAGGGCTCCAAGGCCCAGATCCTGGGCCTGGCGAACGCCGGTGGCGACTTCACCAACGCCATGAAAGCAGCCAAGGAATTCGGCATCACCAAAACCATGAAGGTCGCCGGCCTGCTGGTGTTCATCAACGACGTGCACAGCCTGGGGCTGGCCAATACCGAAGGCCTGCAGCTGGCCGACAGCTGGTACTGGAACCAGGACGATGCATCGCGCAAGTTCGCCAAGCGCTTCTTCGACAAGTACAAGCGCATGCCTTCCAGTCTCCAGGCCGCCGACTACGCTTTCGGCTACTCGCTCGAGGGCGACGCGGCCAACGTGGTCAAGGCCAACGGGGGCACCGTCGTCGGTGCCGTTCGCCATCCGCTGAACGCCTCGGACTTCTCCTCA
>JANXVP010000515.1 GCA_025351615.1 Ramlibacter sp.
ATGTCCACGCGCCAACTCTCGACCCCGTCGGTCTCCTGCGTCATCCCCGCTTTCAACGAGGCGGCCAGCCTGGGTGCGACGCTCGCAACCATGCTGGCGACCTTGCGGCCGCTGGCCGGCCGGGTAGAGGTGGTCGTGGTCGACGACGGCAGCAGCGATGCCACGTCGTCGATCGTCACGAAGATGGCAGAGCAGGATCCGGAGCTGGTGCTGCTGCGCCTGTCGCGCAACTTCGGCAAGGAAGCAGCCCTGACAGCCGGCATGGAAGCGGCCACCGGCGACCTGGTTCTTTTCATCGATGCCGATGGCCAGCATCCGCCGGCACTGGTCGCGCCGATGCTGCAGGGATGGCGTGACGGCGCGGATGTCGTGTACGGCGTGCGGCGCCTGCGCGACGACCAGTCGCACCTGCACGTCCGGCTGGCGTATCTGTTCTACCGGCTGATCAATCTGGGCAGCGCAATCGAGATCCCCGCCGGGGCCGGCGACTTCCGGCTGATGGACCGCCGGGTGGTAGAGGCGCTCAAGGCGCTGCCCGAGCGCAATCGCTTCATGAAAGGCTTCTACGCCTGGGTCGGGTTCAAGAGCCTGGCGCTCGACTACGAGCCGCTGCCGCGTGCGAACGGCCGGACCCACTTCGGGCTGCGCGGCGCCTTTCGCCTGGCAATGACGGGAATGCTGGCCTTTTCGACGGCGCCCCTGCGCGCCTTGAGCGTCATCGGCTTCGTGCTGGCGCTGGCATCCCTGGGTTATGGCGCGTGGGTGATCTTCGAGTACTTTTACTGGGGCATCGCAGCGCCGGGCTTCGCGACCATCGTCGTGGCGATGATGTTTCTCAGCGGCATCCAGCTGCTGTCGATAGGCGTGCTGGCAGAGTACGTCGGACGGATCTACGATGAGGTGAAGCGCCGGCCGATCTACGTGGTCAGCGAACGGCATGGGACGGGCCTGGGCCCCGGGCCGGAACCGCATTCGCCTGCGCCAGCAGTTCGGTAGCGCGGTCGCTGCGCCAGAACTCGAATTCGCAAAGCCGCGCGCGACCAATCGGATCGGCCGGCAGCGCCTGCGTAGAGGGATGGCACATCAGCACGGCACCGGCGGGCGCGGCTTGCAGCCACGCCGCAGCTCGCGCCGCATAGTCAGCCGTGCTGCCACTGAAGTCGTACAGGCCGGTGAGCGCAGGCGATCCGCGGCGTCCTCTTGCTTCAAGCGCATTGGCAACGGCGGCCGAGCCCATGGCGCCGATCACCCACCCTTTCACGCCGGCGTCATGGCCGACGGGCCTGGAGACGCGCAGATAGGGCCCCTCCCCGGCGCCGTAACGGCGGTCGAGCAGCTCGAGCAGCGGCTCCCTGATCCCCGCGAACTGGTGCACGTGCTGGTGCCCGTCCACGTGTTCCGGCGGTGCGTGCCACTGCGCTTCGAAGGCGTCGAGCTGGCGGTCGATCGCAAGCGTCACCTGCCTGCGATCGAAACCATGCATGAGAGAGCGCAGCATCGCGCGACCGAGCGACAGTCCATGTCCGGCCTCCACGGCAAGCGGACTGGTCCAGTCGAGATGCAACCCGACATCCAGCTGTCCGCGCAGATCCCGGAGCATGGCGGCATCACCAGGCCACCGGGGGGACAGCACCATGACACTGGTTGCACTGACGCGCCCCAGCCGCGCAAGTTGGGCCACTGCAAGCGACACCCCCTGGTTGAAGGCGAAATCGTCTGCACAGACGATCACGGGTTTGGGCTTCGGTTGCTGCATTCCGCGATTATGCGAAGGACGGTGCAACAATGGCGACCCGGCAAAGGAGTTCCCCATGCAAGGCGATCCGCAAGTCCTCCAGCATCTGCAGGCGCAGCTCAGGAACGAGCTGACAGCCACCAACCAGTATTTCCTGCACTACCGCATCCTCAAGCACTGGGGATTCGACGCACTGACTAAGAAGGAATACGAGGAGTCGATCGGCGAGATGAAGCACGCCGATCGCTTGATGGAGCGCATTCTGATGCTCGGCGGACTGCCGAATCTGCAGGACCTGGGCAAGCTGCTGGTCGGAGAAAGCGTTCCCGAAGTCCTCGAGTGCGACCTGCAGAGCGAGCGCGGTGCGCAGGCGGCCGTGAAGGACGGAATCGGCCACTGCGAAACAGTACGCGATTACGTCTCGCGCGAGCTCCTGGCTGCGATCCTGACGGACACGGAGGAGCACATCGACTTTCTGGAGACGCAGCTCGACGTTCTCAACCAGGTCGGACTGCAGAACTATCTGCAGTCCCAGATGGGCACGCCCAGCTAGCCGCAGGACGAAATATCCCCAGTCATCAAGTGGTATTGCAAATGCGACCGATTCGCATTTATAATGGTGGTGTTCATCAACAGAGTGCCGCCAGGGTCCGCCACCATGATCGTCTGCGTTTGCCGCCGGATTTCCGACCGTGAGATTGCTCGCCATGCCCGCGCCGGCATGGATTTCGATTCGATTCAGTTCGAACTGGGAGTGGCCACGCAATGCGGCCAGTGCGAAGGCTGCGCGCGCGACGTGGTGGCGCAATGCAGTTCCACGGCGCCGGTCGCCGCGATCCGTCTGTCGGACAGCATCCGTAGCGGCGGAGCCCGATCGCCCGCCGCAGCCTAGACGCCCAGTGCCGCAATGCCGGCCCGCGCGATCTGCGCGTCTTCGTTCGACTTCACGCCGCTGATCCCGACAGCGCCGATCAACTGGCCGTCCTTGAGGATGGGCACGCCGCCTTCGAGCAGCCCCTTCAGATCAGGCGCGCTCAAAAAAGACATCCGGCCTCCATTGATCATGTCTTCGTACACCTTGCTCTCGCGGCGCCCGACCGCAGCCGTGTTGGCCTTCGCCGGCGCGATATGTGCGGAGATCGGCGCGGCGCCATCCAGACGTTGCAGCCAGAGCAGGTGACCGCCGTCGTCGACAATGGCAATCGTCACTGCCCAGCCGTTTTTCAGGGCCTCTTCCTCGGCGGCCGCTGCGATGGCCTTGACGTCGGCCAGTTCGAGAAATGATTTGGTTTTCATGGGGTGCGCAATGGGTGCCTGGAGGCGGGAGCGCCAAGCATAACGGCTGGCCAGTCTGAAGGCCCGGGCAAAATCCGGCTGTTTGCCGCGCGGCCCTTGAACCAACCTAGAATGCGCACATCTAACAGTCTCATCGGCAACAGGAGAGCTTGCATGACAGATCAGGTCCAGACCATCGACTACGGCTACGCGGCGACTTCCGCGGAGCAGCGCAACAAGGTGCTGCGCAATACGTACTGGCTGCTCGCCATGAGCCTGGTGCCGACAGTGCTCGGCGCGTGGGTGGGCGTCGCCACCGGCATCACGCGCGGCCTCTCGGGCGGCATTGGCCTGATGGTCTTCCTCGCCATCGCGTTCGGCTTCATGTTCGCGATTGAAAAGACCAAGAATTCGGCGGCGGGCGTCCCCGTGTTGCTGGCATTCACCTTCTTCATGGGCCTGATGCTATCGCGGCTGATCGCGATGGTGCTGGGCTTCAAGAACGGTCCCAGCCTGGTGATGACGGCGTTCGGAGGGACCGCCGGCGTGTTCTTCGTGATGGCGACCCTGTCGTCGGTGATCAAGCGCGACTTGTCCGGCATGGGCAAGTTCCTGTTCGTGGGTGCGCTGGCGATCCTGATCGGCGGCATCATCAACGTGTTCATCGGTTCCACCGTCGGCATGCTGGTGATCAGCGTGATGGCGATCGGCGTCTTCAGCGCGTTCATGCTGTACGACCTGAAGCGCATCATCGACGGCGGCGAGACCAATTACATCAGCGCCACTCTGGCCCTGTACCTGGACATTTTCAACGTGTTCCAGAGCCTGCTCGCCCTGCTCGGCCTGACCAGCGGCAGCAGCGACTGACGCTGCCGCCGCCAGACCAGGAAAGGGCCTTGCGGGCCCTTTTTTCATGCCCGCTCGAAGACGGCGATGCTCTCGACGTGGGCCGTGTGCGGGAACCTGTTGACCACGCCAGCTGCCTTGCAGCGGTAGCCAGCCTGGGTCACCAGCAGGCTGGCATCGCGCGCCAGCGTCGCCGGATTACAGCTCACGTAAACGATGCGTTGCGGCGGCTGCCAGTCGCCGCGCAGTTCCGGCTGCTGGTGCAACTCCACCAGGGCCTTGGCCAGCGCAAAAGCGCCCTCGCGCGGCGGGTCGACCAGCCACTTCTGGGCGACCCCGTCGTCCACCAGCATCTGCGCCGTCATGTCGAACAGGTTGCGCGCCGCGAATCTCGTCGGGCACAGCGCGCGCCCGGGTCGCTCGCCCGCGCGATTGATCTCGTAGTTGTGGCGCGAGCGCTCGACCAGCGCCTCGCTGCCTTCGATCCCCAGCACTTCGCGCGCCCGCGTCGCCAGCGGCAGCGAAAAGTTGCCCAGGCCGCAGAACCAGTCGATCACCCTCTCATCGCTTTTGACGTCGAGCAGCCGCAGCGCCTGCGACACCAGGACACGGTTGATGTGTGGATTGACCTGGGTGAAGTCGGTCGGCCGGAACGGCATGGTGATTCCGAATTCCGGCAGCGTATAGGACAGTCCCGCGCTCAGCGGAGCATGTTCCGGACCTGGTCCGGACTCCAGCAACCGGACTGTGTCCGGTCCCTTGGACTGCAGCCACCACTGCACGCCCGGATGATCGCCGGCAAACCGGCGTAACCTGCCGAGGTCGCCATCGCTCAGCGGCTCGAGGTGCCGCAGCACGAGGGCGGTGACGTCATCGCCGCAGGCCAGCTCGATCTGCGGACAGGTTTCGATCGCATCCATGGAACCGATCAGGGCGCGCAGCGGCAGCAGCAGGTCGCTCACCTGCGGGGGCACGACATGGCACTCCCTGATGTCGGCCACGTAGCCGCTCTTGCGCTCGTGAAAACCGACTAGCACCGCCCCTTTCTTGCGGACGTGACGCACCGAAAAGCGGGCGCGCCAGCGGTAGCCCCAGGTCGGGCCTTCGATCGGCCGCAGGATGTTTTCCGCCTTGACCTTGCCGAGGTGCCAGAGGTTGTCCTCCAGCACGCGCTGCTTGATCGCGACCTGGGCGGCTGCATGCAGATGCTGCATCTTGCAGCCCCCGCAAGCGCCCTCGTGGAGGCCGAAATGGGGACAGCGCGGGCGGACCCGCTGCGACGATTCACGGTGCAACTCGGTGAGCGTCGCCTGTTCCCAGTTGTTCTTGCGCCGGATGACCTTGACGCTCACGGTCTCGAACGGCAACGCGCCTTCGACGAACACGACCTTCCCGTCCGGGCGCCGCGCCACGCCCTGCGCTTCGATGTCCAGCGCATCCACTTCCAGCCAGCCCTCGGGCAATTCCTGCTTCACGATCTCGTCACTCATCAAGCGATTGTCGTCGGGATCCCGGGTCAGGTCCGGGATGAAGAGCCGCGCTTTCACCCCCAGGCAGCGAGATATTCCTGCCAGTGCGGTTCCATCGACGCCAGGTCGCCCAGGGTGGATTTCACCATCGCGATCTCCTGCTCGTACTCGGCCTCGGTCAGCCCCGCGCGCATCTTCTGGAACCGGCAGTACAGCAGGTAGGTGTTCATCACGTCGGTCTCGCAGTAGCGCCGGATCTCTTCCAGCTTGCCGTCAAGGTAGGCTGGATAGACCTGCGAGCCGTCCATCCCGAGCTTGCCGGGAAATCCGCACAGCTTGGCCATCGCATCGAGCGGCGCGTTGTTCTTGGGCTGGTACATCGCCAGCAGGTCCATCAGGTCGAGATGCCGCATGTGGTAACGGCCGATGTAGTTGTTCCACTTGAACTCGCGGTGGTCGGCGCCGCCGCCCTCCCCCATGCACCAATACCTGTCCGCCACCACGCCGTGGCGCAGTCCGCGGTAATGCAGCACCGGCAGGTCGAAACCGCCGCCGTTCCAGCTCACCAGTTGCGGCGTGTGCTTTTCCAGCGCGTTGAAAAACGTCTGGATGACTTTGCCTTCGCTTGCGTCGTCGCGGTCGACGAAGGAGTGCACGCGCAGCCCCTCGGCATTACGGAACACGCAGCTGATCACCAGCACCCGCTGCAGATGCAAGGGCGTGAAGTCGCTCTGGCCCCGGTCCTTGCGCTCCTGCAGCCAGCCGCCGTACACCTCAGCGTCGCTGCTGTCCGCCGGCGATGCGCGCAGCGCCCGCAGGCCTGCGATGTCGGGAATGGATTCGATGTCGAAGACTAAAACGGGCCAACTCATGTCGGCGACTTTAGCAGTCGCTGACATGAGTCGGCCCAGGGGCCGTTATGGAAGCGAGGCCTGCGAGGCCCCGCGCAGGAAGCGCCTGAGCGAGAAGCCTGAGCGAAGCGCCTAGAGGAGCGATTCCTTGCCGACGCCGTTGCGCGCCATATGCCGCTTGAGCTTGTGCAGGGCCTCGTTCTGGATCTGGCGCACCCGCTCGCGCGTCAGCCCCAGGCGGTCGCTGAGCACTTCGAGGGTTTCGGGATCGCGGTCGTGCAGGCCGAAGCGGCCCTGGAGCACTTCCTTCTCGCGGTGGGACAGCGCATCGATCCAGTTGTTCAACAGCCGCTCGACTTCGTGGTTCTGGGTGACTCCGGTGGGATCGGGGGCGAGCTCGTCGGCCATCGACTCGCCGAGCGTGTGGTCGCCGTCCGACCGGTCCAGCGCGGCGTCGAGCGAACGCGGTGTCTCCGCCATCGCGAGCAGCGCCGAAACCTCCTGCACCTCGCGCCCAAGCAATGCCGCCACGTCCTCCACCCGCACGCCTTCGCCCTCGAAGCCATGGCGCATCGCCGCGAATCCCGGATCGTTTTCGAGTGTGCGCCGGGCGCGCAACACCTGCTGCAATTCGCGCACGACGTGGACCGGCAAGCGGATCACCCGGCCCTGGTTCATCACGGCCCGCTCGACCGACTGGCGGATCCACCAGGTGGCGTAGGTGGAGAAGCGGAAGCCACGCTCCGGCTCGAACTTGTCGATGGCGTGCATCAGGCCGAGGTTGCCTTCCTCGATCAGGTCCGACAGCGGAACGCCACGGCCCAGGTAACCCTTGGCGATGCTCACGACCAGCCGCAGGTTGTGCTCGATCATCGACTGCCTGGCCTGGAAGTCGCCGGCCCGCGCGAGGGTCGCGGCCGCGAATTCTTCCTCGGGCGTGAACAGCCGGGTGCGGCGCACCTCGCGCAGGTACAGCGTCAGGGTGTCACTCGATTCGCCGGCGATCTCGGCGGGAATCTCGCGCGGGCTGGGTCCGGCGGCTTCATCGTCGTCAGACGACATGGCACGCAGGGGCGCACCGGCGTTCTCATGCGCAGCGGGAACGGCTTTGCTGCTGTGTCCGTTGCGCTTTTTCATGCTTACCTTGGAAGGTACTTGCTGGGGTCGACCGGCTTGCCCTGGCGACGGATTTCGAAGTGCAGCTTGACGCGGTCGGCGTCGCTGTTGCCCATCTCTGCGATCTTCTGGCCCTTGCGCACGCTCTGGTCTTCCTTGACCAGCAACGCCTGGTTGTGGGCGTACGCCGTCAGGTAGGTGTTGTTGTGCTTCAGGATGATCAGGTTGCCGTAGCCACGCAGCCCGGCGCCGGCATACACCACACGGCCGTCGGCCGAAGCCAGCACCGGGTCGCCAGCCTTGCCGCCGATGTCCAGGCCCTTGTTGCGGGCCTCGTCGAACCCAGCCAGCACCGTCGGCGCGCCCGCTGTGGGCCAGGCCCAGGGCACGTCGTCTTCTGCGATGTCCGGGGACCGCGCGCCGGTAGCCGGCGACACTGACGCAGACCCGGTAGCGGCCGCCGCCCGCGCTTCACTGGCCGGCTGCGCCGGCGGCACCGGTGTCCCCGATGCGGGCGTCACCGGCCGCACGGCCGCGACTTCAGCCGCACCGGGCGCCGAAACGGGTGGCACCGATGGCGAGACACGCAGAACCTGCCCCACCTCGATCACGTTCGGATTCTCGATCCCGTTCCACCGCACGATGTCGCGCCAGTTCTGGCCGGACTCCAGCGCGATGCGGATCAGCGTGTCTCCGGGGCGCACCGTGTAGTACCCCGGTTTGTTTGCCAATCCCGTATCCGGCTGCGGCGCAGCCTGCGGCCGGGCCGGCTGCGCCGCAGCAGCGGGCGCTGGCTGGCGCATGCCGTGGCCGCGGTCCTCCACCGGGGCCGGCGTGCGAAAGCCCGACGCGCAGCCGGCCAGCACAGCGGCGGCCAGCAGCATCAGCGTCCAGTTGCAACACTGGCTCAATCTCTGGGGCATTCGTATCTTTCGGTCAGGCAATGCCTGATTTTAGGGGGACAAAGTGGACTGCCTCAAGGACAGTTTGTTTCAATTCACTCGCTGTTTTTTCCAGCACGACCAGCGCCTGCCGGCCGTCCGGCATCAGCGTCGGCGCAATGATGCGGCCGCCGGTTGCCAGCTGATCGATCCATGCCGGCGGCACTGCGTCGCCGCCGGCCGCCGCGATGATGCCGGCGTAGGGGGCGCCCTTGGCGTAACCCGCCATGCCATCGCCGAACAGCAGGTGCACATTGGCCAGCCGGAACGCGCGCAGGTTGTCGCGGGCCTTGTCGTGCAATCCGCGCAACCGTTCAATGCTGTAGACCTCCCAGCACACGTGACTCAGCACGGCGGCCTGGTAACCGCAGCCGGTGCCGATTTCCAGCACGCGGCCAAGCCGGCCCGATGCGTCGCGCCGGCCCCCGAGCAACAGCTCGATCATCCGGGCAACGACATTGGGCTTGGAGATGGTTTGCCCCAGGCCGATCGGCAAGCTGGTGTCTTCGTAGGCCTGATTCACCAGCGCGCTGTCGACGAAGCGATGCCGCTCCACAGCGCCCATCGCGCCGATGACCTTCGCATCGGTGATGCCCTGCGCCGCCAGCTTCATGACCATCCGGTGGCGGACGGCGCCGGAGTCGAGGCCGACGCCACTGGGTAGCGTACTGTCGCTGATGCGCTGGTTGCGCGCGCCCCTGGCGCCGACTGCCGCCGTCTGCGGCACGGCAGGGGCGCCGGAGCTCAGGTCCAGGCGGGCCGGGAAGCTGGGTCGCCTGGACATGGCTCAGGGCCGACTGCGGCCTAGTTGTGCGGCGGCCTGGGCCCAGAACGGCAGCGCATCATGGTCGGTCAGGTCCACCTGAAGCGGGGTCAACGACACATGGCCTTGCGCCGTGGCGTGAAAGTCAGTGCCCTCCGCGCCATCTTTCGCCGCCCCGGCGCCACCGATCCAGTACATGGTCTGGCCATGCGGGCTGGGCTGCGAAATCACTTTTTCCGCGGCATGGCGGCGGCCGAGCCGGCAGACCCTGGTCGGCTTGATTGCGGCATATGGCAAGTTCGGAATGTTGACGTTCAGCAGCCAGGGCCGGCCTTCGGTGGTGTGGTGCTGCGTGAGGTACTGGACCAGCTCCCGCGCGATCCGTGCCGCATCCTCGATGTGGGCCCAGCCTTTTTCGACTTGCGAAAACGCGATCGCCGGAATACCGAACAGGTAGCCCTCCATGGCAGCGCCGACCGTCCCGGAATAGATCGTGTCGTCCCCCATGTTGGCGCCATTGTTGATTCCGCTCACGATCAGGTCAGGCCGGTAGTCCAGCAGTCCCGTGAGCGCCACGTGGACGCAATCCGCCGGCGTTCCGTTGATGTAGCGAAACCCGTTGCTGCCCTGGTGCACGTAGAGCGGCGAGTGCAGCGTGAGCGCATTCGATTTGGCACTGTTGTTGTGCTCGGGCGCGACGACTTCGACCTCGCCCAGGTCTTTCAGCGCCGCGTGCAGGGCGACAAGGCCGGGTGCCTGGTAGCCGTCGTCATTGCAAATCAGGATTTTCATGGTGGATGGTTTGCAAAGATTGTAGGCTCGCGCTGGTCACGGCTGGGACATTGGCGTCGGTCACGCGGGCCTATGATCCGGTCAGTTTTCAGGAGAACACGAATGCACGCCTGGCTTTGCGAGAATCCCACCGGCATCGACGCGCTGCAGTGGAAGGAGATGCCCACACCGCAGCCCAAGGCTGGTGAGGTGCTGATCGAGATCAAGGCTGCCAGCCTGAACTTCCCCGACCTGTTGATCGTGCAGAACAAATACCAGACGAAGCCGCCGCTGCCTTTTGTGCCCGGCTCCGAATACGCGGGCGTGGTGCAGGCCCTGGGTGAAGGTGTGACCCATTTGAAGGTCGGTCAGAGCGTCGCCTGCCTGTCGGGAACGGGCGGTTTTGCCACCCACACGCTGGCGCCCGCCGCGGCGTGCATGCCGTTGCCGGCCGGCTTTTCGCATGTCGATGCGGCCGCGTTCATCATGATCTACGCCACATCGCACCACGCGCTGGTGGACCGGGCGCAGCTGAAGGCGGGGGAGACCGTGCTGGTGCTCGGCGCGGCCGGCGGCGTCGGCACAGCGGCGATCCAGATTGCAAAGTTGACCGGTGCGAAGGTGATCGCCGCCGCATCCACCGACGAAAAGTGTGCGCTGTGCAAGTCGATCGGCGCGGACCTGACGATCAACTACGGCAACGACAAGCTGCCCAACCAGTTCCGCGAGGCGATCAAGGCGGCGACCGGTGGCAAGGGCCCGGACGTGATCTACGACCCGGTCGGCGGCGACTTCGCCGAGCCCGCGTTCCGATCGATCGCCTGGCGCGGCCGTTACCTGGTGGTCGGCTTTGCCTCGGGCCCCATTCCTTCGCTGCCACTGAACCTGCCTTTGCTCAAGGGTGCCTCCATCGTCGGCGTGTTCTGGGGCGAATTTGCCAGGCGCGAACCGACAGCGAATGCGGCGATGATGAACGAGCTGGCCCAGTGGTACGCGCACGGCAGGATCAAGCCGGTGATCGACCGCACCATGCCGATGGCCGAGCTGAAAGAGGCTTATGCCCACATGGGCTCGCGTGGCGTCAAGGGCAAGCTGGTGATGGTCAACTAGTTCGAACAGGGCATTGCGGACGCCGGGCCGCTATAATCCTGCACTTCGACGGTGGCTGTAGCTCAGTTGGTAGAGTCCAGGATTGTGATTCCTGTTGTCGTGGGTTCGAGCCCCATCAGCCACCCCACGAAACACCGAAAGCCCGCTACCAAGCTGGAGCGGGCTTTCTTCTTTCTGGCGTCCTGCGGCCAAGAATGGTTCCGAATTGATCCGTATCAATTGCTCGGACAGGTCGATGGTCAACACTTGTTTGCACCACCCCTACTCCAGGAGCC
>JANXVP010000520.1 GCA_025351615.1 Ramlibacter sp.
GTTGCGCAGCAGCACCGACGACGGCGCGTCCGCCGCGCCCTGAAAGCCGATGAACCTGGCCGGGTCCTTCAAAGCCGTGACCGACCCGTCCTTCAGCGCCACGGCCAGCTTCCCGGCTTCGACCCGGTAGCCGGCAACGTCCCTGTGCGAACCCTGCGCCAGCGGCGCTGCCTGGTCCAGTACATTGCGGGCGAATTCAATCACCTTCGCGCCACGCGCCTTGTTGTAACCCTTGCCCTTTTCCGCGCCGCCGCTCTCGGCAATCACGTCGGTGCCGTAGAGCGCGTCGTACAGCGAACCCCAGCGGGCGTTGGCGGCGTTGAGTGCGTAGCGCGCGTTCAGGATCGGCACGACCAGCTGGGGACCGGCCTGCAACGCCAGCTCGGCATCGACATTGGCGGTGGTGGCTTTCGCGCCCACCGGCGGCGGCACCAGATAGCCGATCTTTTCCAGGAACCCGCGGTACCCGGCCATGTCCCGGATCGGTCCGGGATGCGCCTTGTGCCAGCCGTCGAGCTCGGACTGCAGGCGGTCGCGCTCGGCCAGCAGCGCGATGTTCTTCGGTGCCAGCTCGGAGACGATGGCATCGAAGCCCTTCCAGAATCCGGCGCTGTCGACGCCGGTGCCGGGCAGCACTTTCTCCTCGACGAAGCGATGCAGCTCGGTCGCCACCTGAAGGCCGTGAACTTGGGTGCGGGCGGTCATGGGTTGCTCCTGGAACGAATGCGATGAAATCAGAAAAAGGACAGCACGTCGCGCAGGCTGCTGCCGGTGCGTTCGGGTTGGGTGCCCAGCTCCTCGAAAGGCAGCTGGTAGCGGTTGACCCAGAGCGTGCGGTAGCCGTACCAGGTGGCCGCCAGCGCGTCCCAGCCGTTGCAGCTCACAAAGCCGATTTGCCGGGGCGCCAGCCCGGTCGCCTGCACGCCCAGCTGGTAGGCGTCAGGATGGGTTTTGTACTTGCGGATGCCGTCGACGCTCAGCACGTGATCGAGCAGGCCTTCCAGGCCGGCGCTGCGCACGGCGACGGCCAGCATCGCCGGATCGCCATTGGACAGGATGCCGGTGACGATGCCCTTGTCCCTCAGCGCCTTCAGTACCTCGCGATTCTCGGGAAACGCCGACAGGTGGCGATACTGGTTCATCAGCCGCTCCTCGCGCTCCGGCGTGAGGTCCAGCGCCAGCCGCTTGCAGGCATAGCGCAGGCCCGCCCGGGTCAGCTCCCAGAACGGGCGATAGTGGATGCCGTCGTTGCTGGCGGTCACCAGGCGGGTGTATTCGATCTGCTTGTCACGCCACAGCACGCCAAGCGCCTGGCCCTGGCCCGGAAACAGCTGTTCCGCGAGCAGGCCGACGCTGTACACGTCGAACAGCGTTCCGTACGCGTCGAACAGGACGGCCTGGGGTTTTTCCATGGCTGTACTTTATTAGATCCCTTCACCGTGATTAAGCCGGCCGAGACGGCGTTGATCTTTGACCAAAAGGGCGGCAATCCACAGCACCGGCGCCGGCGCGTTGAAGGGTAGGCCCCGATGCCCAGCGCTGGCCGGCCGGATATATTTAAGTTCTTAAATGAATTTCCGCCTGCCCGCCGACGCTCCCTGCACGCCCACCCAGAGACCAGAATGAACCTCCAGCCCCACCTGTTGCCAGCCGCCAAAACCTTTCTGGTGCTGGGCGCTTTCGCCGCGCTGGCAGCGCCCGTGCGCGCCGACGTTCTCGACGACGTCAAGGCCAACGGCGTGGTCAAGTGCGGCGTCACGCTGGCCGCTCCGGGGTTTTCGGCGGAGGACAACGCCGGCAAGCGGCAGGGCTTCGACGTCGACTTGTGCAAGTCGATCGCGGCAGCCGCCCTGGGCGACGAGAGCAAGGTCCAGCTGGTGCCGATGGACCTCAAGACCGCCTTCGCAGGCCTGCCGACCGGCGCTGTCGATGTGCTGACGCACCGCTTCACCTGGACCCAGAGCCGCGACGTCGGCGGCCTGAAATTCGCCAAGGTGATGTTCTACGACGGCCAGGGCTTCGCCGTCACCACCAAGTCCAAAGCCAGCAAGATCGCCGACCTGAACAACGCCACGATCTGCACAGCGCAGGGCAGCACCTCGGAGCTGATCGTGGCCGACTATTTCCGGGCCCACAAACTCAAATACAAGATCGTGACATTCGCCTCGCAGGAGCAGGCCTGGGATGCCTTTGTCGGCAAGCGCTGCGACGCCGCCATCAACGACCGTTCGGGCCTGGCCGCGCGCCTGGCCAAACTGCCCAACCAGGCGGACTACAAGGTCCTGGCCGAGACTGTCTCCAACGAACCGATCGGACCGATCGTGGCGCAGGGCCAGCCGCGCTGGGAAGCGATCGTGCGTTTCACGCTCAACGCCCTGGTGGCGGCCGAGGAGCTGGGGGTGACGCAGGCCAACGTCGATGCCGAGCGCGCGTCGCCAAATCCGGACGTCCAGCGCCTGCTGGGGGTGACCGGCGAATTCGGCGTCAAGCTCGGCCTGGCCAACGACTGGGCCTACAAGGCAATCAAGGCGGTGGGCAACTATGGCGACATCTGGGACCGCAACGTCGGCCCCAAAACGCCGCTGCGGCTGGAGCGGGGCCGCAATGCGCTGGTCGCCAACGGCGGCCTGATGATGTCGATACCGGTCCGCTGACCGACGGATCAGGGCGGCCCCGGCGTGCTGCCAGTCCGGTCTGCCTGAAGGTGCTTGCGCCATGAAGATGACGCGCGCCGTGCTGGTGGAGCGACTCCCCGGCTATGCCGCCCAGATGCTGCTGTTGGCCCTCGTGGCCTGGCTGGCCTGGCGCGGGTTTTCCAACTTTCTTGGCAACGCGCGCGCGCTCGGTGTGACGACCGGCTATGGCTTCCTGCGTGGCGAGGCCGGGTTCGAGATCGCGCAGGCCCTGATTGCCTTCGGGCCGGCGTCGTCGTACCGGGATGCCGTGATCGTTGCCACGCTCAATACGCTGCTGGTGGTCGGCCTGTGCAGCGTGTTCAGTACCTTGATCGGGCTGGGCATCGCCTTCGGCCGGCTGGCGCCGCATCCGCTGCTCCGCGGCGTGTCGACGGCCTATGTGGAGATCTTTCGCAACATCCCCCTGTTGCTGCAGATTTTCTTCTGGTATTTCTCGGCGATGGCCTTGCTCCCTGCCGTGGGCGACAGCCTGCACTTCGGCGGCGTGCTGCTGAACAACCGCGGCCTGTATTTCCCGCGGCTGCTGATGACGGCAGCCGGCTGGACACTGGACATCCCGCACGCCGACGGCTTCAACGTCGCGGGCGGCTTCGCGCTGCTGCCGGAATTGATGGCGTTGACGCTTGGTCTGTCGATCTACAACAGCGCCTTCCTGGCCGAAATTTTCCGCGCTGGCATCCTGTCGGTTCCGAAGGGACAGGCCGAGGCGGCGGCGACCGTGGGCTTGAGCGGAATCCGGTGCGCCGTGCTCGTCACGCTGCCCCAAGCCCTGCGGGTGGCATTGCCACCTGCGGCGGGCCAGTACCAGACGCTCGCCAAGGCGTCCTCGCTGGCTGCCGCGATCGGCTACCCGGACATCATGCAGATCGTCGGCGGCACCGTGCTGAGCCAGACCAGCCAGGCGCTGGAGGCGATGGCCCTGGTGGTGGTGCTGTACGTGGCGATCAATTTCGCCATCGGGCTGGCGGTGAATCTCGCGAACCGGCGCCTGCTCAGAACGCAGGTCCATTGACATGACACAGTTCGTGCGCCGGATCCTGATTGAGCCGCGCGCCGTTCCCGGAGTTTCGGCGCCGGCGCTGGAACGCTGGCGCCGCGCGTGGTTTCCGGCGCCGGGGATGGGCCTGTTGGCGCTTCTGCTGCTGGGCGCTTTCGCCGTTTTCGGCTGGCGCTTTTTCCAGTGGGCCATCGTCCACGCGCACTGGCGCGGCAGCAGCAGTGCCGCCTGTCCCGGTGATACCGGCGCCTGCTGGGCCTTCATCATCGCGCGCTGGAAGCCTTGGCTGGTGGGCGACTATCCGTCCGACCAGCTCTGGCGCGCCTGGGCGTGCTTCGCCGGGTTCGCCTGGTTCTGGTCCTGGGTGGTCCGGCGTTCGCAGGCCGCCAGCATGCAGCGTGTGTTGCTCGGTTTCGTCCTGCTGCCGCTGGCGTTTCTCGGCCTGTTGCTCGGCGGGGCGGGCCTGTTGCCGGTCGTTGCGCCGACGCGCCTGGGCGGGCTGCTGCTGACGCTGGTCGTCACGCTCGCGACGTTTGCGACGGCGTTGCCGCTGGGCCTGGGGCTGGCGCTGGGACGCCGGTCGCGCCTGCCGGTGCTGCGCTGGCTGTCCGCGGTCTTCGTCGAAGGGATGCGCGCCGTGCCCTTGCTGGTGGTGCTGTTCATCGCGGCCACGCTGTTGCCGATGTTCCTGCCCGCCGGCCTGAAAGTGGATCTGTTCACGCGTGCCGTCGCCGCCTTTGCACTGTTCAACGCGGCGATGGCCGCCGAGGTGTTCCGCGGTGGACTGCAGGCGGTGGGCCGGGGCCAGCGCGAAGCTGCGACGACCGTCGGCCTCAGCGATTTCGCGGCGCTTCGTTTAATCGTCCTGCCGCAGGCTGTGACAGCGGTGGTGCCGGCGCTGGTGAACATCATGATCGCAGTGATCAAGGAGACCACCTTGCTGTCCGTGATCGGCGTCAACGACATCCTCGGCGCCGTCGAGAATGGAGCAAAGTCGCCCGACTGGGTCGGGGAGCCGAACATCCTGACCTCGGGCCATGTTTTTCTGGCCCTCGTCTATCTGTCCGTCTGCTACGGATTGTCGCGTTACAGCCGGCGGCTGGAAGCCGCGCGCTGATCTTTGAAACTGACATGAACCCTGTCTTTCCCGCAGCTGCACCAGACT
>JANXVP010000523.1 GCA_025351615.1 Ramlibacter sp.
CTTGCGCAAGCGCATCATGATGGAATTCGATCGCGTGAACCTAATGATCGACGCGGTCGCGGAAGTGGATTCACTGCCGCTCCTGATGCATTGCGTCGCCGAGGGAATGGGTGCGACGATCAAACCGATGGCGGCCGTCCGCGCGCTGGGGGATACCCCCGAAGCGTGGCGCGCGCTGCCGGTATCAGACGCGCGATTGAGCCGGATGAATTTTCTGTATTCCCTGCCACCGCAGAAACTCTCGCCGTCGGCGGCCGTTGTTCGAAACGAGCTGAAGCTGCTCGTGCGACAGCTCATCGAATGCGGCGAGTGGAAAGGTGTGCGCGTGGCCGAGCCCGATCTCACGTTGCTGCACCTGCTCGAGCCGGCGCTCGCCTGAGACCTGTCCCCGGGCCGCCTCAGTCCGGCTTGATGTTGGCCTCGCGCACGAATTTTTCGTAGCGCTGGCGCTCGCTGTGGAGCAGCGCAGCCATGCTGTCGCGGCTGCCGGGCAACACTTCGCCGCCAACGGCCGTCATCCGCTCCCGGACCTCCGGCACCTGCAGCGCCTTCTGCCGCGGTACGGCACGCTCGCGTTCGCGGCGATGACGACGGGCACGCGGCCGATCAGCGACCCGGCGACCAGGTCCTTCTCGGCGTCGAACGGCGGCGGCTGGTACAGCGCCATGTTGGCGGCCAGCGCATTCGCCGCCAGCAGCAGCGTATAGCCATCCGGCGCCGCATCGATCACGGACCTGACAGCGATGTTCGTGCCGGCGCCCGGCTTGTTCTCGACGACGATCGTTTGCCCCATGCTGGTCGCCATGCTTTGCCCCAGCGTGCGCGCCACCGCATCGACGGCCCCACCAGCCGAATAGCCGACAACGATCTTGACGGGCTTGCTCGGGTAGTGCTGTGCATGCGCGACCTGGTCGAACGATGGAGGGTGAAAATGATGCCAGATCGGCGGCTTCCCGAAGGGTCGCGCCGTGCACCAACCAGTTACAGCGCGGCGCGAGCTTCGTCCTGTCCGCTATCGAGCAGTGCTTGGCTGACAAGCCCGGACACAAGCGCTTCATCGACCAGTCTTCCCAGCCACTCCAAAACGGCTTCCGACTGCCTGGGCACGGCCACAGCTTGCCGCACCTGCACGATCGAGTCGTCCAGAACCCGATACCCACCCTCCTGGGCAACGCGCTCGAACATCTGGCGCACCCCGGCAAGCACGGTGCAGCCGCCCTCGCGAAACATCCGCAACGATTCTGCCGGCGTTTCGGCGTTGACCATCGTGGCGTTCTTCAGCTCGCGGCGCAGGTGCAGGTCGTAGGCCGCGCCGCGCGCGGCGCCGATTGTCACGCCCGGGGCGTCTACCTGCGCGCATGTCATGAAGGGCGAGTCGGCCGGCACGAGGTAAGTGGTTTCGATCAGCACGTACGGCTGCGTGAAGGCAATCTGCGCTTGCCTCGCTGGATCGATGGCCAGGAAAGCGACATCCCAGCTGTGATTCGCAACCGCTGCCGTAGCCTTGCCCGCGGCTTCGAACACCACAAAGTCGAGCTCGACCCGCAGCCTTGACGCGATCAGGCGCGCCATCGCGACAGATACGCCTGAAAGGCTTCCATCCGCTGCCCGTTGCGCCATGACGGGATTGCCGGCGTTGATGGCTGCGCGCAAGCGTCCGGTTGGTGCGAGGATGACAGCGGCTTGGTCAATCGCCGTTTTGTCGTTGAAGATGTTGGTCATCGTCTGGCTATCAAAAAAAAGGCCCTGCCGCGAAGGCAGGGCCAAGGCTTGGAGAAGGGTTCGCTATCCGCGGCCGCTGGGAGACAGTCCCGCCCGGTCTTCTGACTCTGGTCACGGTCGGCCAGCGTGGGCCTACGTCAGAAATTGTGGGTGATGCCCAACTGCAAGGCGTTGATCGAGCCGCCTGGCACCGGTGTCGTCGGTCGGGCTCCAGCTGCGACAACAGCAGCGCCGCCAAGAGAGAAACTATTGCGCAAGCCATGCTGCTTCAGGTGCGACAGCGCCGAGTAGACGGTCGTGCGTTTGGAGAGCAGGTATCGATAGAGCACGCTCGTCTCGTCCGCGTTGCCGTGGCCTGCG
Organism: Ramlibacter sp.; assembly: GCA_025351615.1. Lineage (GTDB taxonomy): Bacteria > Pseudomonadota > Gammaproteobacteria > Burkholderiales > Burkholderiaceae_C > Ramlibacter. Next base: position 2,083 of record JANXVP010000523.1, read on the forward strand.
CCACCGAGCTTGTCGTTCACGCGGAAATAGCCGAATGCGAGGTTCTGGTTCGCTGCGAAGTCCCACTTTGCGGAGATCGAGTACAGGTCGAGCGCAAGCGTGTCATCCGTACGGCGCTCGTGTCCATATGCGCCGAAGATGCGCCAGGCGCTCGTGATCGCATAGTTGGCGCCGACGCCCAGGCGCTTCGCCGTGAAGGGCAGCCTCGTGTTGTCAATGGTCTCGTAGTTCACGCCGAAGTAAGCCGTCGGAATCTTCCACTCGACTGCCGCGTGCAAGCTCTGGTTCCCGCGAACCTGCGGCGAGATCGGCGCGCCGGCAGTGGAGCCGCGGGCAACCAGCACCTGCGCGGTGACGTCGGAGAATTTCGGCATGAAATAGCCGATCGCGCTGTCGATGCGCGGGGTGGTCCCGGTCACGTTGTTCCACCCGGAAGCCTGCGTAGCGCCATTGAACGCATCGAAGTCGCCGTTCATGTAGAACTGCGGCGTGTTCTGGCGGCCCAGCCGCACCTCGCCCCACGAGCTGGACAGGCCGACCCACGACTGCCGATTGAAAAAGCGGTTCGCGTCGGCGGTGTCGCCGCTGTTCGGGTTGATGCCGGCCTCGATCACGAAGTTTGCGGCCATCCCGCCGCCAAGGTCCTCCCGGCCGCGGAAGCCCACGCGCGATGCGAGCTGGCCGCTGGAATCTACCCGCGTCGTCGAGCCGAGGCCCTCGGGTTTGATGTTCGTCACGAACTCGTCGAGCACGCCGTACAGCGTCACGCCAGACGCCGTCTGCGCCAGCGCTGCGCCGGACAGCAGGCACATGGCGGCCAGCGCCACCGGTGCTTTCAGTTTTCTCATCGGTTATTCCTCTTTTGTTTGCTAGGGGCCAGGGTGAAAGCGTCGACTTCAGTGAATCCGCGAGGCGGGGCGGGCCACTAGAGGCGCCGAGATGCCGCCGCCCAAGAACAGTTGCCCCACGCGCGGGTCGGCGAGAATCTCCGCAGCGGGTCCGAATAGTCGCGTCTCGCCTGATTCGAGGACCAGGCCGTAGTCCGATCGTTGCAGCGCGCTCTTGGCGTTCTGCTCCACCATCAGCACGGACACGCCGCGGTTACGCATTTCAGTGAGGATGTCGAACGTTTCCTGCACCATCAGCGGCGACAGGCCGATCGAGGGTTCGTCAATCAGAAGAAGCCTGGGCTCCAGCAGCATTGCGCGTGCGATCTCCAGGAGCTTCTGCTGCCCGCCCGACAACGTCGATGCCTGGGCATGCAACTTCGAACGAAGCATGGGGAAGCGCTGCAGTGCGCTTTCGATGCGCTCGGCCATGCGGACGCCCGCGGGCGCCGAGTAGCCGCCAAGTTCCAGGTTGTGGAGTACGGAGAGCTCCGGGAAGATGTTGCGACCTTGGGGCACGTAGCTGATGCCAAGCTTGAGCAATTGCGCAGGGCTGCAGCGAGTCACGTCCTTGCCCTCGAAGGTGATGCTTCCGCGGCGCACGTCGATCAGACCGAAGATCGCCTTGAAGACGGTGGACTTGCCCGCCCCGTTTGGGCCGATCACGGTGGTGATCGCGCCGCGCGGCACGGAGAAGCTGGTGCCGTTCAGGACCGTCACGTTGCCGTAGCCCCCGACCAGCCCTTCGACCGTGAGGACGGGATTTTCTTCAGTGGCCAAGGTATGCCTCGATGACCTGTGGGTCGCACCGCACTTCTTCGGGCGACCCTTGCGCGATGATCCTGCCCTCCGCGAGCACCAGCACGCGGGTGCACAGGTCCATGACGAATTCCATGTTGTGCTCGATGACGACGAACGTCGCTTTCTCCTGCTCGTTAATGGCCCGCAAGCGCTCGCGCAGGCCCGCGAGCATGGTGAGATTCACGCCGCCGGCCGGCTCGTCGAGCAGCACCAGCCGGGGTCCCGCCATGAAAGCCATCGCCGCATCGAGCAGCTTCTGCTGCCCGTAGCTGAGGTTGCCTGCCACTTCCTGCGCGACATGCGAGAGCTGGAAGAAGTCAAGCATCTGGCGCGCCTTGGCGCCGAGCCCGCAATCGCGTGCGCCCAAGAGCCTCGACCACATGCCGCCGACGTGCTCCTGCCCCGCAACGATGAGGTTCTCGACAGCCGTCAGCTGTGGAAAGACCTGCAGCAGCTGGAACGTGCGGCCGACGCCGCGGCGGCTGAGCGACGCTGGCGGCAAG
>JANXVP010000543.1 GCA_025351615.1 Ramlibacter sp.
GTTGCCGGCGCTCGCGTAATTGAGCCTGCCGGGATTGGCTTTGGCGTAGCGAATGAACTCGGCCACGTTCTTCGCCGGAACCTCGGGATGGATCATCAGCACGTAGCCGGCCGTGCCGATGTGGGCCAGCGGAGCGAAGTCTTTTTGCGGGTCGTAGGGCAACTTGCTGTAGAGCGAGCCCGCGATGTTGTGGCTGGCCGCGGCCATCACCATGGTGGCCCCGTCCGGCTCGGCCTTGGCCACCATGCCGGTCCCCACAGTGCCGCCGGCGCCCGGACGGTTCTCGACGATCAGGGTGTGGCCCAGGGCCATGCCAAGCTCGGTCGACATGGCGCGCGCCAGGATGTCCTGCACTCCGCCGGCCGCGAACGGGACGATGATCCGGACCGGCTTGCCGGTCTGCGCCGCGGCGCCAGCCGTCCTGAGCATCACGGCCACGCCGAATGCGGCTCCCAGGAGTTCCCTGCGTTGAATCATTTCCGTGTTGCCTCGTAGTGGTCAGCGATCAAGCGATGCAGATCTCGTCCGCCAGCCGCCGCATGAAACGCTCGCACGCAGCCAGTTGTTCGAGCGTCACCCATTCATTGGGCTGGTGGGCCTGGGCGATGTGGCCCGGGCCGCAAACGATGGTCGGAACGCCGGCCTGGTGAAACAGCGAAGCTTCCGTGCCAAACGAGACCTTGCCGGCTTCGGCGCCGATGTCCGTGCCGGCACAGCGGAAGCACAGTCTGGCGATGTCGCTGTCCGCCCCGGTGGCGAAGCCCGGCAGCACCGATTTGCGCTCATGCACGATGCTGGTGTCCGGCGCAACGGCGCGCATTGCAGGGACCAGGCTGTCTGCGAAGGCCTTGGCCTGGGCAAACAGCAGGTCCGGATTGTCCAGGTGGTGGTGGCGGATTTCCCAGGTGACATCGCAATCGCGTGGAATGATGTTGAGCGCGGTGCCGCCGGCGATGACGCCGGTGTGGATGGTGCTGTGCGGCACGTCGTAGATGGGGTCGAACGGGCCCTCGGCCACCAGCCGGCCCTGCATCGCCCTCAGGTGCGCGACGAATTCGCAGGCGATTTCCACCGCGTTGACACCCAGCGGTGTGAGCGACGAATGGGCTTCGAAGCCACGCACCGACGTCTTGTAGGCGTGCTTGCCCTTGTGGGCGATGACCACCTGCATGCCTGTGGGCTCGCCTACGATGCAGCCCGCCGGCCGATAGCCCTGCGCCAGCAGGTCGGCGATCAGGCGCCGCACGCCGATGCAGCCGACCTCTTCGTCGTAGCTGAAAGCCAGGTGCACCGGGCGTTTGAGGCCCCGCTTGAGCAGTTCCGGCACCATCATCAGGGCAGTCGCGCCGAAGCTCTTCATGTCGGTTACGCCCCGGCCATAAAGGCGGTCGCCGATCACCTGTGCGGCGAACGGGTCGGTGTCCCAGGCCTGGCCATCGACAGGAACGACGTCGGTATGCCCCGACAGCACCAGGCCGCCGATCCGGGTCTCGCCGTCAGCGGCGGGAAGCGTCGCCCAGAGGTTGGCTTTCTTGCCCGAGTCGTCGTAGGTCAGGCGGCATTCGATGCCGTAGCCCTGCAGCCGGGACCTGGTCCATTCGATGATCGGCAGGTTGCTGTCCCGCGAGACCGAGTTGAAGGACACCCATTTTTCGATCAGCGGCAAGGCCGCAAGGTCGGCGGCGGCGGCAGCCTGGACGGCCGTGTGAGGAAGCGGAGCATTCATGGCGCGGCGCCTCTGCTGGAGGACTGGTCGGGATGGATGGCCGATGGTAGCAAAGGCGCACAGGACGCGCAGTCATCGACGGCTGACCCAGCCGCACGCAGGTCAGGTCGTGGCAAGCTTCAGCCGCATCGACAACCCGACCGGGTACATCGTCAGCGAGATCCGCTCCTGCGGATCCCCGCCGTCCTCGGTGAAGACGTCGGCGATCTCGAAGTTGGCCAGCAGCATCGCCATCACCATCTTGATCTCGGCCAGTGCCAGATAGCGGCCCGGGCAGATCCGCGGGCCGGCGCCGAACGGCATCACCACCCGCTTGGGCGAACTCATTGCCTGCGTCACACTGCCGCCGCCCGAAGTCCAGCGCGCCGGATCGAACTGCTGCGGCGCCGGAAAATTGCGCGCATCGACGGCGCCGGGCCGCATCAGGCACATGATCAGCGCGCCGGCGGGCACCTCGATCCCCGCGACGACGGTGTCCTTCAGCGCCTCGTTGACGATCAGCGGCGCCACGGGCTTGAGCCGCATCGCCTCGTAGGCGCAGGCTTCCACCAGGTCCAGCTGTCCAAGCTCCTCGACATTGCGCGGGCAGGTGGCGCCCGCCAGCAGGGCGCGGGCTTCGCCGGCTGCCTGCCGCCGCGCGTCCGGATTCCTGTGCAGCAGCCAGATCAGCCAGGCCAGCGTGTTGGCGGTGGTGTCCTCGCCGGCCAGCAGCATGGTCAGCACATTGCCGGAGACGTCGGCGTCGGTGATGCCGCTGCCCTCGCGATCGCGCGCCGCCATCATCGCCTGGATCAGGTTGGCCGGCCGCTCGCGCAGCCCGGGCTGTTCCTGCAACGTGCGCGCTGTCTTGGCGATAAAACCATCCACCGCCTGGTGGATCGCGCGCAGGTGCCCGGGCATCGCCTTGTCGGCCGCCGTCGGGAAATACTTCCAGCTGTCGAACGGCGAAAACACCCGCTTGAACAGCGCCGGCAGCACCTGGTTGAGGTGCTGCTGGATCACCTGCTCGTGCTCGGCCTCGATGGTGTTGATGTCTTCGCCGAACGCGAGCGCCGCCGTCACGTCGACCGTGTAGCGCATCAGGTCGGCCTGCAGGTCGATCGCCTCGCCGGACTGCGCCGCCTTGCGCCAGCGTTTCGCGAATCGCTCCGTGACCTGGATCAGCGTCGGGAAGAAGGCCTTGATGTGCGACGGGTCCAGCCCGGCCAGCACCATCGGGCGCTGGCGCTTCCAGGTCGCGCCGTTGGCCGAGAACAGGCCCAGGAAGCCGAGCTCGGTCGAGACCTGTTCGAGCCGGGTGGAGCGCCGAAAGCCCTCCGGCCGATCCCGCAGCACGCTGGCCACCGCCTCGGGGTTGGACAGCACCAGGAAGCGCCGCGGCAGGATGCTGATGGTATAGGCGTCACCGTATTGGCGCGCCCAGTCCTCGAGCTGCAGGTGCAGCCGGTTGCGGTCCACCTGCAGCGTGTTGCCCAGCCATGGCAAGCCGCGCGGCCCCGGCAGGTCGGAAATCTTCGTCGGTACGAGTGCGTGAGCGGTTTCTTCGATCAGGGACATGGGCTGCCAGTCAGGATTTGCGCGGACGTTACGCCAGCCGCAGGGCAAAGGCAAGTGGCCAGATTGCCTTTCAGGGCTGGCCATCCGGCCTGTGCCCGGCGCTTTGGCAAAATGCCAGCTGCAACACAGGAGACAAGTTCCATGGCCCGAATGATGTTCAAGCGGTGGCTCCCGGCGCTGGCCTTGCTGCCCGCCTTGCTGATCCCGGTGGCGCAGGCCCAGACCGGCGCGTGGCCGACCAGGCCGGTGAAGATCGTCGTGACCTTTCCGCCCGGGGGAGCGCCGGATACGCTGGCGCGCGTGCTGGCCGACAAGTGGAGCCAGGCGCTGGGCCAGCCGGTCACCGTCGAGAACAAGGCGGGCGCCGGCGGCAATATCGGCGCCGACTTCGTGGCCAAAAACGCTCCCGACGGAACGACGCTGGTGGTCGGAACGGTCGGAACCCATGCCATCAATCCCGCGCTGTACGCCAACATGCCCTACAA
>JANXVP010000469.1 GCA_025351615.1 Ramlibacter sp.
TCACGGGACAGGTCGAACACGCCGCCGGCTCGAATCGCAACCACCGAGGGCCCTGCGATAGCGCCTGCCGATGCGGGAATCCAGGCGCGGCCGACCAGGGTACCGGCGCTGCCATCGTCTGGGAGGATCATGGATGGAATCCTTTTTCAGCCTGCATGTCTGGCTGCGATCAGGGCCCGTTCCCTGTCGGGTTGCGGCCGAGCAACGCGTCTTCCGTCAATCGTATGAACAGACCCTAATGTAAACGTGCGGCATGACCGAAGGCCCGGCCGGCGTGGACGACTTTCGGTTTGGACACCAACACTTATCCCTTATCCTCTGTCCCTATGGTTGGGCGAGCTGCGCCCTCCACCCATGACGCATAGCCGGAGAAGACGACCCCCATGAGCTCCAGCCAGCCGCTCGCCGCGAGTGAACGAAGATTCCAGGTCCTGGCGGATTGTTCGCCGTTCGGGATCTTTTACACCGATGCGCAAGGGGGCGCGCTGTATACCAACGCCGCCTGGCAGGAGATGTTGGGCCTGGACGCGCAACAGACCTTGGGCTCCGGCTGGAGCCAGGTGATCCACGCCGACGACCGGGACCGGGTGCTCGCCGAATGGCAGGCGGCCTCCAGAGCCGGCGTCGATTTCGAGACCAGGTACCGGATCCGGCGTCCTGATGGTGCGGTGCGGCATCTCCACGTCAAGGCGCGACTGCTCGCACCCGACGGCAGCGCAGAGGACGGCTATGTCGGAGTCGCGCTGGACATCAGCCAGCAGGTCGAGGCGGGAGAGCAGCTGCGCGAGAACAACGTGCTGCTGGAAACGATGCTTGCCCACATTCCCTGTGGCATCAGCGTGTTCGACCGCAACCTGAAGCTGCAGGTCGGCAACCCCCGGTTCCGCTCGCTGCTCAACCTGCCCGATGACCTGTTCGACGACGGCCAGGCCGATTTTCACCGGCTGAACCACCACACCCTCAGGGACCGGGACCCGCTTGCCGCCGACGCGGAGGTCAAGCGCCGGCTGCAGGCCGCGCTCGATCCGGACCAGCACGTGCACGAGCTGGCTCGCGCCAACGGGCAGGTGCTCGAAGTGCGGCGCGCGCTGATGCCCGGCGGCGGATTCGTCACCACGTACATGGACGTCACCGAAAACAAGCGCACGCTGCAATCGCTGCGCGAGGCCAAGGAAGAAGCCGAACAGGCGGCGCTGGCGAAATCGGCCTTCCTGGCGACGATGAGCCACGAGATCCGCACGCCCATGAACGGGGTCATCGGCATGACCAGCCTGCTGCTGGACACTCCGCTGACCGACGAGCAGCGCGATTTCACCCAGGTGATCCGCCAGAGCGGCGAGGGGCTGCTGGTCGTCATCAACGACATCCTCGACTATTCCAAGATCGAAGCCGGCAACATGGACCTGGAGTGGCTGCCCTTCGACCTGCAGGAAAGCGTGGAAAGCAGCATCGAGCTGCTGGCGCTCAAGGCCCGCGAAAAAAAGCTCGACCTGGTTTACCTGATCGATCCCGACGTCCCCGGCTGGATCTACGGCGACATGGCGCGGCTTCGCCAGATCCTGGTTAACCTGATCTCCAATGCACTCAAGTTCACCGATCAGGGCGAGGTCTTCGTCTCGGTGCGCAACAGCAAGGAGCAGTTGCCGCCCGCGCCGCGTGCCGCACAAGGTTGCTCGGTGACGCTGGAGGTCTGCGTCAAGGACACCGGCATCGGCATTCCTGCCGACAAGCTGGACCGCCTGTTCCAGGCCTTCAGCCAGGTCGACTCGAGCACCGCTCGCCGCTTCGGCGGGACCGGCCTGGGCCTCGCGATCTCCAAGCGGCTGGTCGAGGTGATGGGCGGCAGGCTGTGGGTGCAGAGCGAACCGGGCGTGGAGACGCGCTTTTATTTCAGCTTCGTGACCGAGGCTGCTGTTCCTGTGGCCAGCGAGACGGTCGCCGAACGGCCGGAACTGCGCGGCAAGCGTGCCTTGCTGGTCGACGACAACGCGACCAACCTGCGCATCCTGAGCCTGCAGGCGGGGCGCTGGGGCATGCTGCCGCGGCCCTGCGAAAGCCCGGCCGCCGCGCTCGCCCTGATCGAGGCCGGCGAGCATTTCGACGTGGTGATCACCGACATGCACATGCCGGACATGGACGGGGTGGTCTTTGCCCGCAAGGTGCGCGCCTTGCGGGCCCAGCTGCCGATCGTGCTGCTCTCGTCCGTCAGCATGCGCCAGACTCCGGACGCGCAACTTTTCGCGAGTGTGCTCACCAAGCCCGCCCGGCAACTGGCGCTGTTCGATGCGCTGCTGGCTGCACTGCCCGCTGCCCAGCCGGTCCAGCGTGCGCCCGATTCGCGGGTGTCCCAATTCGACGGGTCGCTGGCCGTGCGGATGCCCTTGCGCATCCTGCTGGCGGAGGACAACGAGGTGAACCGGAAGGTCGCCCTGCGCATGCTCAAGGGTTTCGGTTACGACGCCGACGTGGCCGGGAACGGGCTGGAGGCGATCGACGCGGTGCGGCGACAGCCTTACGATCTGGTGCTGATGGATATTCAGATGCCGGAGATGGACGGACTCGAGGCGACGCGCAGGATCGTGCGGGACGTGCCCGAAGAGCTGCGGCCGCGGATCGTCGCGATGAGCGCCAATGCGTTGCGGGAAGACGCCGATGCGGCCGTGCAGGCGGGCGTGGATGATTATGTGGTCAAGCCGATCTCGGTTCCGATGTTGCGAGCCGCGCTGGAGAAGAGCAGCGCGCTGATTGCCGTCCGGGATTCGCAGCCCGGCGCCCTGCCGGGACCGGCCCGAAGGGCGGCAGCCGCCCTCTCGGCGGTGCTGGACGAGGAGCAGTTGCGCAACTTCATCGACCTCGATCCCAGCGGCGATTTTCTCCAGGGTCTGCTGGTGTCTTTCGCGGCCAATTCGCGCCAGGCGCTGGCCGACCTGCGCCGGGCAGTGGCCGAAAGCAACGCCGCCGGGGCGGTGGAGGTGACGCACCAGCTCAAGGGCACCAGCGGCACGCTGGGTGTCAAGCAGATGCGCCGCGTGTGCATCGCGATCGAAGACATGGCGTCGCAGGGCGAACTCCACGGCGCTGCGGCACTGGTCGACCAGTGCGACCGGGAATTCGAGGCCGGCCTGACGGCGCTAAGCGCGTTCATGGCCGCGCACGGACCGGGCCGCTGAGCGGGTCGCCATGGCAACAGCGATGCCCCTGGTCGTCGTCATCGACGACAGTTCCGAGATCCGCAGCCTGATGGGTGTCGTGCTGCGCAAGGACGGCTACAAGGTGCTCGAGGCGCGCGACGGGATCGTCGGCCTGGCCCTGATCAAGCTGCACCGGCCGGACCTGGTGATGAGCGACGTCCAGATGCCGGGCATGAACGGCTTCGAGCTGGTGCTCGCCCTGCGGCAGGACCCCAATATCGCGGCGACGCCTGTGGTCCTGCTCACCGCGCTGCAGGAGCGCTCCGACATGCGCCAGGGCATGACCGCCGGCGCCGACGACTACATCACCAAGCCCTTCACGCCGCAGGAGCTGAGCGACGCGGCTGCGGCGCAGCTGGCCAAGCGGGTGATCCACGATGAGCGGCAGAAGCGCGCCGCCACCGACCTGCTGCTGGACCAGAAGAAGCGGTTGACGGGTTTGTACGAAAGGCGCCTGTCACGCGAGTTGCAGCAGCGCTGGCCGACCCATGGCGATGGTTCCGAAGACGACGAACGCTTCGACCGCGCGGTTGCCCTGTTTGCAGACATCGTGGGCTATGCGGCGCTCTCCGAGAAGCTCAACGCGGACGAACTTAGCGAGGTGGTCAAGCGCTTCTATGGCAGCGCCGGCGACACGATGTACCTGTTCGGCGCGCGCCACATGCATTTCGTCGGCGAGGGTGTGCTGGCCCTGTTCGCCGAAAACGACGACACCCGTTCGGTGAGCCACGCGCACCGGGCCTTGCGCGCCGCCCTGGGTCTGCACGACACAGCCAGCGCCGTGGGCCGGTTTCTGAAGCAGCGTTACCCGGACCGGGAGCTGCCGGAGTTCCGGGTCACGGCCGGCCTGCACGCGGGCCCGGTGACCCTGGCAAAACTGCAGGACCCCATCACCGGCGCGGCGGCGCAAACCTTGCCGGTGGGGGAGGCCGTCGGTCTGGCGATGCGCCTGCAGCAGCAGGCGGACGGGCTGCGCTGGGGCATCGTCGCCACCCAGGAGATGCTGGACGGCATGGCCGACGGGGTCAGTACCCGGGGAACCGCGTCTGTGGACCTGCCTGGACGCAGCAAGGGCATGGCGGTCTGCGAAGTGATCGGAATGAAAACCCGCTGACCCCCTCGGCGCCGAAAACCAACCAGGTGGCGACGGGTCAGCCGCCGCTAGCCGCGCCCACCAGCACCGGCTTCTCACGGTAAACCGGGGAGAAAAGCCGCTTCAGGTTGGCGATCTTGGGCAGATCGAAGGTGGCGATGTAAGGCGAGTCCGGGTTGCGGGTCGCATAGTCCTGGTGGTGGGCTTCGGCGGGATAGAACGCCGCCAGCGGGGCGACCTGGGTGGCGATCTTCTTGCCGAAGACATGCGTGGCGTCCAGCTGTGCAATGTATTGCTGCGTCACCTGCTGCTGCTGTGCGTTTTGGTAGAACACCGCCGACCGGTATTGCGGCCCCGAGTCCGGCCCCTGCCGGTTGACCTCGGTCGGGTCGTGCGCCACCGAAAAATAGATCTGCAGCAGCTTGCCGTAACTGATCTGCCGGGGGTCGAAACTCACTTGCACCGCTTCGGCATGGCCGGTCCGGCCTGAACTGACCCGGTCGTAATTCGCGCTGGCCTGGTCGCCGCCGGCATAGCCGGAGACGGCATTGAGCACTCCCTGGGTGTGCTGGAAGACGGCTTGCACCCCCCAGAAACAGCCACCGGCAAAAACGGCGGTTTCCCGTGCCGCCTGGGCGGGTTGGTCGATGGCGGGCGGCGGCAGCGACACGGCGCTTTCAGCGGCCGCGCTGGTGCCCAGCCAGGCCCAGCCGGCCAGTAGTGCAGCTGCGGCAAGGAGGGCGGCGTGTGTGAAGTTGCGGGGCATCGTGCGGGCTGCTGTCATGCTGGCCCCGGGCTGAACTTGAGGGCGACGCCATTCATGCAGTAGCGCAGGCCGGTCGGCTTGGGCCCGTCGTCGAAGACATGCCCCAGGTGGCCGCCGCAGCGGTGGCACAGGACTTCGTTGCGTTCCATTCCCAAGGTCGAATCCACGTCCTGGTCCACGGCAGCGGTCAGCGGCTGCCAGAAGCTGGGCCAGCCGGTGCCGCTTTCGAACTTGACCTTCGAGGAGAACAGCGCCAGGTTGCAGCCCGCGCAGTTGAACTGGCCGGGCCGGTGCTCCTTGTTCAGGGGACTGGTATAGGGCGTTTCGGTGCCGCCTTCACGCAAGACGGCGTACTGCTGGCCCGTCAGAAGCTTGCGCCATTCGGCTTCGGTGTGCGTCACCTCACGCACAGGCGGGACCTTCGAGGCGGCCGGGGTGGCGGCCAGGACCCCACGCAGCCCGGCTAGCAGGCCCGCGCCAAGGCCCAGGTTCAACAGGGTTTTTCGTCGTGTGCTCATGGCATTCCTTTCGGGAGAATCGATTGTGGCCCGGATGCGGCGCTTGTGCGCTGAAGGGTCTTGCGCCGGAGTAGCATGGTGAATGCCACCATCCCCCAACAGCCGCATCGGCGGCGATCCCGGACCGGGCTCGGTCGCGCTGTACTGGGATTTCGAGAACCTGCACGCCAGCTTGTGGGAGACCCGGCAGGGCGAGGCCTATGCGCGCAACGACAACCGCTTCAAGGTGCAGGAACCACTCATCGACGTCCAGGCAGTGGTGGAGATGGCGGCGTCCTTCGGTCCGCTCGCGATCAATCGCGCCTACTGCAACTGGCAATATTTCGGCCGCTACCGCGACGCGCTGCTGCAGGCCGCGATCGATCTGGTCCAGTTGTTTCCCCCGGGAGGCACGGCCAAGAACGGCGCGGACATCCGGTTGAGCCTGGACGCGGTGGAGGACATCGGGCGCTTTGCGCACCTGCGCACAGTGGTCATCGTCGGCGGCGACAGCGACTTCATGCCTTTGGTGCAGAAGATCAAGGCCGCGGGGGCCGCGGTGGTGGGGGTCGGCGACCGTCGCTCGACCAACCGGCATTGGGCCGCGAGCTGCCATGAATTCCGCTACTACGAAAGCCTGCCGCTGAGCTCGCCGCCTGGGGCCGGCGCCGTTGCGGACGCCTGAAGCGACGCGCGCACTCCGGCGGTGAGTTCGTAGGAACGACGCCGGTGCTGATGGCCATGGATCTGGGAGGTGATCATCAGCTCATCGGCGCCGGTGCGTTCGATGAACGCCTGCATCGCGGCGCGCACCGTGTCGGGGGAACCGATCGCGGTGCAGGCCAGAACGCTGTCGAGCAACGCACGCTGCGACGGGTCGGCGTTCTCGTAGTAGCCCGCAACGGGCGGGGGCAGCTGCGTCGGGCGACCGCTGCGCAGATTGACGAAGGCCTGTTGCATCGATGTCGCCAGCAAGGCGGCTTCCTCATCGCTGTCCGCGGCGAACACGTTGTACCCCAGCATCACGTACGGCCGGGCCAGTTGGGCCGACGGCTTGAAGCTTGCGCGGTAGATGTCGATCGCCTGCATCATCTGCGCCGG
>JANXVP010000550.1 GCA_025351615.1 Ramlibacter sp.
TGAAAAATACCGCATGATTGGCGGGGTCGCAGCTGTCCAACTTCTGGGGGTCAGTTCAAACCCGACGCGATTCACGTCCGCCAAATACATATGGTCAGTGTGGCCGAGACTGTTGGTTGGTTTCGACCAAAACTGCAGATCGTGAGCTGCAACTACAGCTTGACCTTATGTCTTCGGGCGATTGACGCATACTACTTTTGTGTTGGAATACGTGAGCGCATCATTCTTGTCCGGATCGGTGGGTATGAGCATGACCTATGTATGGGGCATTCGAAGTGCGGTGGCCGCCTTTGCCTTGCTTGCAATCACAGCCACGGCGCAGGCTCCCGAAGACATCCGGATCGCTCTAGTGATCGGCAATGCGGCCTACCCGGCCCCCGCCACGCTCGCCAACCCGGCGAACGATGCCAAGCGCTGCGTTGAATTCTGCCGTCGTGCCGGCCAGCTGAGGCGTCGTGCCGTAGTGGATCGGCAGCGCAAACTTCGGCCGGATCATGTCGCGCACGGCCATCGCCGCGTCTTTGGGATTCATCACGAAGTGGCCGCCGATCGGCACCAGCACCAGGTCGGGCCGGTACATGTCGCCGATCAGGCGCATGTCGCCGAACACGCTGGTGTCGCCCATGTGCCAGATCTTGAAGCCGTTCTCCATCTCCACGATGAAGCCGACCGGCTCGCCGCCGACGTGGATTTCATCCTTGCCAGTCGCCGGGTTCTTCCAGGTCAGCTCCGACGAGTGTTCGGCGTGCACGGCCGTGATCTTCACGCCAGCCGGGCCGAAAGGCATGATCGTGCCGCCCTTGCCGAAGCGCGGCGACAGTTCCACGGGCAAGATACCCAACTTGGCGATCGAGTCGTTCAATCCGGCCGGTCCCCACATCGCGACGTTATTCATTTTTGCCAGCGCAGGCGCGTCCGCAAAGTGGTCGAAGTGGGCATGCGTCACCAAAATCAAATCGACTTTGCCCAGCGCCGAGAGGTCCTTGAAGCTTGCCGGTGTCTTGGGATTGGAAGTCAGCCACGGATCGATCACGATCACCTTGCCGCCCGGCGTGGTGATACGCGTCGTGGCCTGGCCAAGCCAGAGCACCTCGGTTTTGCCGCTCTGGGCGAATGCGGCAGCGCCGCAAAGCGCGGCGACGGCGACGATGGCGCGCAGGGTGGCGCTCAAAATGCGGGACGTCATGGTGGACTCCTGGTTGTTGGATTGCCACCAATCGATTCGTGCGGCGCGGTGGCAATAAGGTTGCGCTCAGCACGGCATGCTAACTTCAAAATCTTTTCACTGCAGGGCTTGGGCACGATGAAAAGCAAATGGATCATGTGCATCGCTGGCTTGCTGGCCGCACTCGTCGGCACGGCAGCCGTGGCGCAGTCGTACCCCGTCAAGCCCGTGCGGCTGGTGGTTCCTTTCCCGGCGGGCGGGGCGACGGACTTGCTGGCGCGCGCCATCAGCCAGCGCGCCGCGGAGAATCTGGGCCAGCCGATCGTGATCGACAACCGGCCCGGCGCGGGCGGCACCATCGGCGCCGATGCGGTGGCCAAGGCCGTGCCCGAAGGCTACACGCTGCTGATCGCCACCGGCAGCACGCACTCGATCGGCCCGTCGTTCAACCCGAAGCTCCCTTACGACGTCGTTCGCGATTTCGTCCCGATGGTCGATGTGGCCCGGACCACTGGAGTGCTGGTCGTGCCCGCACAGCTGGGCGTGCGCAACCTCCCGGAATTCCTTGCCTTGCTGCGGGCCAGTCCGGGTAAATACAACTTCGGCTCCAGCGGCAACGGCACCTTCAGCCACCTCAGCGGGGAGTTGTTCAAGGGGCAGGCCAGGGTGTTCATGACGCACATTCCGTACCGCGGCACCGGCCTGGTCTTTACCGACATGATGGCCGGCCAGATCCACATGCTGATCGACAATTACGTCACCGCGCAGCCGCACATCCGGGAGGGCACGCTGCGCGCGATCGGCGTGACCAGCCTGCGGCGCCTGCCGTTCGCGCCCGACTTGCCGACGCTCGACGAGCAGGGACTCAAAGGCTTCGACGTCGACAACTGGTTCGGCATCTATGGGCCGCGCGGTACGCCACCCGACATCGTGGCCAGGATCAACGCCGCGTTTAACCGGGCGCTGAAGGAGCCGGATCTGATGAAGCGGCTTGCTGCTCTTGGAGCCACGCCTACTGGCGGCACACCCCAGCAGATGGCGCAGATGGTGGCTGCCGATACGGCCCGTTGGTCCAAACTCATTCGCGAGCGGCACCTCGTGCTTGAATAGGAGCGGGACCGGGGCCGCTTTGTGGATCCCCAGCCTACACTCGCAGCCCATGGGCAGACCCGTCAACCGTTATGACCTGATCGACTCCCTGCGCGGTGTGGCGATCGTCTGGATGACGGTGTTTCATTTCTGCTTCGACCTCACGTACTTCCATTACCTGCGCCAGGACTTCTACAACGACCCGTTCTGGACCTGGCAGCGCAGCGCCATCGTCAGCCTGTTCCTGTTCTGCGCCGGCCTCGGTCAGGCGGTGGCGGTCGATCAGCAGCAATCCACTCGCAGATTCTGGAAGCGCTGGGCGCAGGTCGCCGCCTGCGCGCTGCTCGTCACCGCTGGGTCGTATTTCGTTTTTCCGAAGAGCTTTATCTACTTCGGCGTGCTGCACGGCATTGCGCTGATGCTGATCGTCGTCCGCTTGACCAGCGGTTGGGGCCGTTGGCTGTGGCTCGCAGGCGCCATCGCGATCGCGCTCCAGTTCGTCGCGCTGCAAGTCCACGCGGTTTGGCCCGTCGCGGACTTCCTGGATGGCCGTGCATGGAACTGGCTCGGCCTGATCGGCCGCAAGCCGGTCACTGAAGACTATGTGCCGCTGCTTCCGTGGCTCGGCGTGATGTGGTGGGGAATGGCGGCTGGGCACTGGCTGCTGCAGCGCCATCGCGCCCTGCTGAGCCATCCACTGAAAGGGATTGCGGCACCGCTCGCATGGATGGGCCGCTGGAGCCTGTCCTGGTACATGCTGCACCAGCCGCTCCTGTTCGGCCTTTTGCTATCGCTGCGATAGCCGGGCAAATGCTCAGCAGTTGAGACGTAGGGCACTCGTCCTACAAGCCGGGCGGCGATGCGCTCGTAACGTAGCCGCCGGCAATCCCGCCCGCACCTACGGAAAACCCAATGCCCAAATCCAAGAAACCCGCTGCCGGAAACCCGGCAGCGGAGCAGATGCGCCAGACCCAGGAACTGGCTGCCGCCTTTCCCTTCAACGCCAGCAAAGCGATGGAGCACGGCGCAGCGAACGGCATGAAGCCGCCGGCCGGCCAGACCGCGCAGCCGGAATCGCGGCTGCCAGGCG
>JANXVP010000551.1 GCA_025351615.1 Ramlibacter sp.
TTGCCAACGGCGAGTTCACCATCAAGGGCACGGACAAGAAAATCACCTTCGGGCAGGTCGCGCTGACGGCCTACGTGCCGCACAACTACCCGCTCGACAAGCTGGAGCCGGGCCTGAACGAAACCGCGTTCTACGACCCGACCAACTTCACCTTCCCGGGCGGCACCTACATCTGCGAGGTCGAGGTCGACCGCCAGACCGGCGAGGTCCGGGTCGACCGCTTCACCGCGGTGGACGACTTCGGCACCATCATCAACCCGATGATCGTGCAGGGCCAGGTGCACGGCGGCCTGGTGCAGGGCATCGGCCAGGCGCTGATGGAGCGCTGCGTCTACGACAACGAGAGCGGCCAGCTGCTGACCGGCAGCTTCATGGACTATGCGATGCCGCGTGCCGCCGACTTCCCCGAGTTCAAGCTGGCGACGCACTGCACGCCGTGCACCCACAACCCGCTGGGTACCAAGGGCTGCGGCGAGGCCGGCGCCATCGGCTCGCCGCCGGCCGTGATCAATGCGGTGCTGGACGCGCTGGCGCCGCTGGGCGTCAAGGACCTGGACATGCCGGCGTCGCCGCACCGGGTCTGGGAAGCCATGGAAGCGGGCCGGCTGGCCGCGCACTAGCCAAGCAAAGGAATCACCATGTACGCCTTCACCCTCGAACGTCCCACCACCCTGGCCGATGCCGTCCGGTTGGCCACCGCAGGGGCCCAGCCGCTGGCCGGCGGCCAGACCCTGCTGGCCTCGATGAAACTGCGCTTGGCCGCCCCCGAGCAACTCGCCGACCTGGGGGCAGTCAAGGAACTCACCGGTATCCGCAAGGAGGGCAACGCCTTCGTGATCGGCGCCATGTCGCGCCATCTGGATGTCGCCAACCATGCCGAGATCAAGGCGGCGTACCCGGCGCTGGCCGATCTGGCGTCGCGCATCGGCGACCGGCAGGTGCGCGCCCTCGGCACCATCGGCGGTTCGGTGGCCAACAACGATCCGGCGGCCTGCTATCCCGCGGCCGTCCTGGCCTCCGGCGCCACTGTCGTCACCGACCGGCGGCAGATCCCGGCCGACGATTTCTTCCAGGGCATGTTCAGCACCGCGCTGGATGGCGGCGAGCTGATCACGGCGATCCGTTTTCCGGTCCCGCGCCGGGCCGTGTACCAGAAGCAGCGCCAGAAGGCATCCCACTTCCCGCTGGTGGGCGTGTTCATCGCGCAGTACGACAGCGGGGTGCGGGTGGCCGTCACCGGCGCCAGCAGCAGCGGCGTGTTCCGCCACAAGGGGTTGGAGGAGGCGCTCGGCAAGAGCTTTACGGTCGAGGCCGCGAGCCGGGTCAAGATCGGTGCCGCCGACCTCAGTTCGGACCTGCATGCGACGGCTGCCTACCGCGCCAACCTGATCAGCGTGCTGACGCAGCGCGGCGTGGCGCAGGCACTGGGCTGAGGCCGGCCCTCAATGACTGTTTCAGCGCCAGCCACAACAGCCCCTTTTTCCACCGTCGACGCGGTCGTGCAGGCGCTGGAAGGCGAAGGTTACTTCGCCGACCGGCGGCTGGCGACCGCGGTGTTTCTGGCGCTCAGGTTGCAGCGTCCCCTGCTGCTCGAAGGCGAACCCGGCGTCGGCAAGACCGAGCTGGCCAAGGCACTGGCGGCCGCGCTGGGACGGGTGCTGCTGCGCCTGCAGTGCTATGACGGCCTGGAGCACCGCGAAGCGCTCTATGAATGGAACTACGCCGCCCAGCTGCTGCATATGCGCGCGGCCGAATTGACGCACGAGGGTTCGGCGGGCGCCGAGGCGGTCGAGCGCGAGGTCTACCAGGACCGCTACCTGATCCGCCGCCCGCTGCTGCAGGCGCTGCAGACGCCGGAGCCGGGCGCGGTGCTGCTGATCGACGAGGTCGATCGCGCCGACGAGCCGTTCGAGGCCTTCCTGCTGGAGTACCTCGGCGAATACCAGGTGAGCATTCCCGAGATCGGCACCGTCCGGGCGCTGGCGGCGCCGGTCACCATCCTCACCAGCAACCGCACGCGCGAACTGCACGATGCCGTCAAGCGCCGCTGCCTGTACCACTGGGTCGACTACCCGGACCGCGAACGCGAACTGGCGATCGTCCGGGCCCGGGTGCCGCAGGCCAGCCAGGCGCTCTCGCAGCAGGTCGCGCATTTCGTCGGCAAGCTGCGCGGCCAGCCCTTCTCCAATGCGTTCCAGCGGGCGCCCGGCATCGCCGAGAGCGTCGAATGGGCCAAGGCCCTGGTGGCGCTCGACACGCTGGTGGTCGATCCGGAGGTGGTGGCCGACACGGCCGGCATCCTGTTCAAGCAGCGCGAAGACGTCGCCGCGCTCACCAGGGAACTGTCGATCGAGCTGCTGCGGGCCGAAGAAGAGCCGGCCACCTGACGGCGTCATGAAGCTGGGTGACGCACGCGCCGGGAAACTTCCGGACAACATCACTGGCTTTGGCCGCGCCTTGCGCCGCGCGGGCGTCCCCGCCGACAGCGAACGCATCGCACTGGCGACGCAGGCTGCGCAGCTGGTCGGGGTCGCGAACAAGGCTGACCTGCGCGCCGCGTTCGAGGCCGTGATGATCAGCCGCGAGCAGGACCGGCAGGTCTTTCGCGAACTGTTCGACGCTTATTTCCGCGACCCGGAGATGGCGAACAAGCTGCTGGCGCAACTGCTGCCCAGCGCCGAGGGCAAGGCCGAGCCCAGCAAGCGCCGACCCCGCGTGCGTGAAGCGCTGGCCGCGCCGAAAATGCCCGGCCGCGCCGCGCCCGACAAGGCGGACCAGGAGGTCGATTTCGACGCGGCCATGACGGCCAGCGACCTCGACACCTTGAAGCATGCGGATTTCAGCGCCCTGAGCGGCGTCGAATACCACCTGGTCGAGCAGCTCGCCCGCGACATTGCGCTGCCGGTGCCCCGGCTCCCGGCGCGGCGCCGGCGGCCGGCAAGCCACGGCGACCGCTTGCACTGGCCAGGCGTGATGCGGCGGGCGGCCCGCACCGGCGGCGAGTTGCTGCAACTGCCCCGGCTGCGCCGGCTGCAAGAGCCGCTTCCGCTGCTGGTGCTGGTGGATGTCTCGGGGTCGATGGAGCGCTATGCGCGCCTGTTGCTGGCTTTCCTGCACGCCGCCACGCGGTCGCAGCGGCGGCGGGACGTGTTCGCTTTCGGGACCCATCTCACCGACCTGACGCCGGCGTTCCGGCTCGCCGACACCGACGCGATGCTGGCGGCCGCCAGCGCGGCGATCGACGACTTCGCCGGTGGCACGCGGTTGGGCGATTCGCTGGCCACCCTGCGCCGTCAGCACGCGCGCCGGCTGATCGGCCGCCGCACGCTGGTATTGCTGATCACCGACGGGCTCGACACCGGGGAGCCTGAAGATCTCGCGAGCGAGCTGCAATGGCTGGTGCGCCACAGTCGCAAGTTGCTGTGGCTCAATCCCTTGTTGCGCTTCGACGGGTATGCTCCGGCCGCGCGCGGTGCCGCCGTGCTGCATCGCTACGCGCATGGCATGCTCGCGGTGCACAATTTGAGCAAACTGAAGGACCTGGCGGCCGGACTGGCCGCGGTCATGAACCCACAGGACTGATCATGGAAATGGAAGGCACCCGCGCCCTCGCGGTCACGCAGCAGCAGGCCTGGGACGCGCTCAACGACCCCGAGGTGCTGAAGGTCTGCATCCCCGGCTGCGACAAGGTCGAGGCGACGGGCGAAAACCAGTACGCCGTCGGCATGGCCGTGAAGATCGGACCGGTCGCTGCCAGATTCAACGGCAAGATCACCCTGAGCGAAATCCATCCGCCCGCCAGCTACACCATCGCATTCGACGGGCAGGGCGGCGCGGCGGGCTTTGGCAAGGGCAGCTCGCAGGTCCAGCTGTCGCCGCAGCCGGACGGCCCGGGCTGCGTGCTCGACTACAAGGTGCAGGCGCAGGTGGGCGGCAAGATCGCGCAGCTGGGCCAGCGCCTGATCGACGGCGTGGCTCGCTCGATGGCCGAGGATTTCTTCAAGCGTTTCGACAGCGAAATGCGGCGCGTGCATCCGCAGGCCTACGCGGCGGCAGAAGAGGCGGCAGCAGTGGCAGCGGCCGCTGGCGCAGGCGTTTTGCCGTCGACCGGTGCGGCGCCGATGACTGAGCGCGGGGGCGTGCCGGTTTGGGTGTGGGTGGTGGCGGCCGTGGTGGCGGTGACGGTGGCCGTCCTGCTGTTCCGATAGCGCTGCAGTCACGGGGCACTTTGATGAGTTTGCCGCAGGCGCATCGTCCTGGCGCCGCGTGGTCGCGGCGGCGCTGGGCCGCGGCCATGGCATGTTGCGGCGTCGGGATCGGTTCGCGCGTGCAGGCGCAACCGGCGTCGGCTTTTCCCTCGAGGCCGGTCACGCTGGTGGTGCCCTGGCCGGCGGGCGGGGCCACCGACCTGACCATGCGCATCCTCGGCGACATTGCGGGCCGGCACCTCGGCCAGCCGGTGGTGGTCGAAAATCGGCCGGGGGCCGCCGGCACACTGGTCGCGACTGCGCTGCGTGCCGCTACTCCCGACGGCTACACCATCGGCCAGTTGCCACTCACGCTGTACCGGTTTCCGTTCCAGCAGAAAGTCAGCTGGGATCCCCTGCGCGACATCACGCCGGTCATCCAGATTTCCGGCGTCACGTTCGGCATCGTGGTGCCGGCCGACAGTCTGTTCCAGAGCCTGCCCGAGCTGATGGCGTGGGCCCGGGCGCACCCCGGCAGCCTGACCGTGGGCTCGACCGGTATCGGCACCACCGCGCATCTGGCGATGGAGGAGATCACGGCGGCGGAAGGTGTGAGCTACATCCACGTGCCGTACAAGGGCACGGCTGATCAGATGCTGGCCGTCGCTGGCAAGACACTGATGGTCGGCGTCAACTCCACCGGCTTCGCGCCGTACGTGGATGGCGGCAAGCTGCGGCTGCTGGCAGTGTTCAGTGCGCAGCGCAGCAAACGCTGGCCGCAGGTGCCGACTGTGAAGGAGCTCGGTTACGCCAACGCCGTCCACAACTCTCCGTACGGCATCGGCGCGCCGGTGGGCACCGATGTCGCCATCGTTCGCAAGCTGCACGACGCGTTGAAACTCGCGATGTTCGATCCGCAACACCTTCTGGAGATCGCGAAGTACGACCAGGAGCCGGATTACCTGGGCAGCGCCGATTACGCGCGCCACCTGCAGCAGATGTCGGCGCGGGAGCGGATGCTGCTCGCCCGGCTGGGGCTCGCCGTCGCCCCTGGCCAAACCGGAACAGCCCGATGACGACCGCGGCCCCGGCCCTGGTCTGCCGCCAGGTGAAGAAAAGCTTCGGTCCGGTGCATGCACTGGGCGGCGTGTCGTTGCAGGTCGCGCCGGGCGAGATGGTGGCGCTGCTCGGTCCCAATGGCGCGGGCAAGTCGACGTTGTTCCAGATTCTCACCGGGCTGTTTGTCGCCGACGCTGGCGAGGTGGAAGTGCTGGGCGCCGACATGCGCCGCAACCCGGTGGCGGCACTGGCCCGGCTCGGTGTGGTGTTCCAGCAAATGGCGCTGGACCTGAACCTGTCGGTGCGCGCCAACCTGCGCTTCCACGCCGACCTGCACGGCCTGCCGCGCAGGTCCGCCCACCTGCGGATTGACGCCATGCTGGCCCATTTCGGGCTGGCTGACCAGGCGAGCGCGCCGGCGCGCAGTTTGTCGGGCGGCAACCGGCGCAAAGTCGAACTGCTGCGCGCGCTGCTGCACGAG
Organism: Ramlibacter sp.; assembly: GCA_025351615.1. Taxonomy (GTDB): domain Bacteria; phylum Pseudomonadota; class Gammaproteobacteria; order Burkholderiales; family Burkholderiaceae_C; genus Ramlibacter. Next base: position 5,728 of record JANXVP010000551.1, read on the forward strand.
CCGGCGCTGCTGCTGATGGACGAAGCGACGGTGGGCCTCGATCCCGCGTCGCGCAACCGGCTGGTCGACGAGGTGGTGGCGTTGACGGCCAGTCGCGGCATCGGCGTGCTCTGGGCCACCCACCTGGTGGCAGAAGCCGAGCGGGCACACCGTGTGGTTGTGCTCGACAAGGGCCTCGTGCTGTTCGACGGCGCCGCCGCCGACCTGTGCCTGCAGCAAGGCCAGAGCAGTCTCGAGGCGGCCTTCCTGCAACTGACCGGAGCACGCCAATGAAGAGTTTCAGGCAACCCGTCGCCACCACGCTGGCGCTTGCCGCGGCGCTCCTTCTCGCGTCCGGCGCCCAGTCGCGCGAAACAGGGCAGGTCTTCGTGTCGAGCGAAAAGGACAACACGCTGGTCATGGTCGATGTCGCCCGTGCTGAGACGACCGGCTCTGCGCCGGTCTGCAAGCGGCCCCGCCACCTGCAACTCAGCCCCGACCGCAGCCGGCTGTACGTCGCCTGCAGCGATGGCAACCACATCGCGGTGTGGGACATCGCAGCCCGCAAGGTGGTGGACAAGCTCGAAGTCGGCGACGACCCGGAGATGTTCGACATCAGTCCCGACGGTCGCATGCTGTACGCCTCCAACGAGGAGGATTCGGCGCTCACGGGATACGACCTCGTCACGCACCGGAAAATGTTCGAGGTCAAGGTGGGCGGCGAGCCCGAAGGCGTCAAGGTCAGTGCCGACGGCAAGACCGTCTATGTGGCATCCGAGGTCGCCAGCACGGTCCATGTGATCGATGTCGCGTCCCGCAAGGTGGTGAAGAACATTGCCGTCGGCAAGCGGCCGCGCCGCTTTCTGCTGACGGCGAGCCAGCTGTGGGTCAGCAACGAACTCGGCGCCAGCGTCAGCCTGATCGGACTGGCGGACCACGCAGTGCAGGGCACGATCGAATTCAGGCCGCCGGGCATGCGCGCGGAAGACGTGACGCCGGTGGGGATGGCGCTGTCGGGCGACGGCAAGACGGCGTATGTCGGCCTGGGCCGCGCCAACCATGTGGCGGTGGTCGATGTCGCCAACCACCAGGTGCGCGGCTACGTGCTGGTCGGCAAGCGCGCGTGGGGCCTGGGCCTGTCGCGCGACGGCCGCCGGCTGTACGTTGCCAACGGCCTCTCGGACGACCTGACCATCGTCGACACGGCGGCGATGAAAGCAGTCAAGACGGTGCGGGCCGGCCGGTCGCCGCACAGCGTGGTGGTCGATGACTGAAGTGCGCCTCGTTCGTCGCGCCGTCCTCGCTTGCGCGCTCGCGCCGCTCGCTGCGCTGGTGCAGTCGCAGCCGGGCGACGTCGTCCACATGCTGGACCAGGTGCAGGTGCTGGGCCAGACGCCCTTGCCCGGGCTGGTGCAGCAACGCGACCGCTATCCGGGCAACGTGCAACTCGCCGACGACGGCGCGATCGAGCGCGCCAAAACCGCCAACCTGCCGGAGTTCATGAGCCGGCAGCTCACGGGTGTCACCGTCAACGAGGTCCAGGGCAGCCCGTTCCAGGTCGACGTCAACTACCGCGGCCACCGGCTGTCGCCGACGCTGGGCACGCCGCAAGGCCTGTCCGCATACCTCGATGGCGTGCGCATCAATGAACCGTTCGGCGACGTGATGAACTGGGACCTGCTGCCCGAAGCGGCGATCGCCAGCGTCGCACTGATTCCGGGCTCCAATCCGCTGTTCGGCCTGAACACGCTGGGCGGCGCGTTGGTGCTTTCCACCAAATCGGGCCGTACCCACGCAGGGACCGAAGCCGACATCTCGATCGGCAGCTTCGGCCGGCGCCGGCTCGACTTCGGCCACGGCGTGCAGTGGGCGGATGGCTGGCACGGTTACCTGGCGACCACGCTGTTTGGCGAGCGCGGCTGGCGCGAGGAATCGCCGGGGCGGCTGGGCAACCTGTTCGCCAAGGTCGGTCGCGAGCACGCCGGAACCGAATGGAGCTTGAGCTGGCTGGCCGCCCGCAGCCGCCTCACCGGCAACGGTCCGCTGAGCCAAAGCCTGGACGACATCGACCCGCGTTCCGGCTACACCTTCCACGACACCACGCGCAACCGGGCCTCGCTGCTGAATTTCAGCGCCAGCCACATGCTGGATTCAGGCGACAAACTCGCCGGGCTGGTCTGGCACCGGAGCGGCCGGCGCGAGGGCAGCAATGGGGACGTCAACGGCGCCTGGACCGACTGGCTGGCGGGCTGCGAAGGCGCCGGCGGAACGCGCGCATGTTCGGACCCCGCCGATCCCGCCTACGTGAGCCGCACCGCCGTCGTCAACCAGAGCGCCGCGCGCCAGTCGGCCAGCGGCGCCGGGCTGCAGTGGACGCGCCAGGCGGGCCGCCACCAGTTCGCGGTCGGCGCCGACGCTTCTGCCAGCCGGATCGGCTACGAGCAATTCACACGGGAGGGTGCGTTCGATGCGGGCCGCGTCGCCGTTGCCGATCCGCTGGCACCGCTGGTGCAGGCGGTGGCGCTGGTCGGCAGGAGCGACCAGGCCAGCTTGTTCGCGACCGACATTGTCAGTCTGGGAACCCGCACGCAGCTGACGTTCTCGGCACGCTGGAACCGCACGCAGGTGGCGAATACGTTGACCGCGAACGGCAGCACCGGCCGGGAATCTTTCAGCTACCACAAGCTGAACCCCGCGGTCGGGGCGACGCACGCTTTCAGCGACGCATTCAACGTCTTCGCCAACCTCTCGCAAGGCACGCGGGTGCCGACGGCACTCGAGCTGGGTTGCGCCGATCCGGCCCGGCCCTGCGTGCTGCCGGCCGGGCTGCAGTCCGATCCCTATTTGCGGCAGGTGGTCGCCCGCACCGCCGAAGCGGGGTTTCGCGCCAAGCCGGATCCGCGCCTGCAGCTGTCGGCGTCGCTGTTTCACACCGTGAACCAGGACGACATCGTGTTCGTGCGTTCCGGCGTTTCCCAGGCGGGCTACTTCAGCAACGTCGGCAAGACCTTGCGCCAGGGCCTGGAGCTCGCGGCCCGCTGGCGCCAGCCGGGCTGGCAGTGGCGGGCCGATTACAGCTGGCTGCAGGCGACCTACCGCGGCGAGGGCACGTTGCCCGGACCGTTGAGCACCCCCGACCGGCCCAATCGCTTCGGCCCCGGCACGCCGATCGCCGGACTGCCGCGGCAGGTGCTCAAACTGGGCGCGGACTGGCAGGCCTTGCCTGCCCTGACGCTCGGCGCCGACTGGATGGCGGCTGGATCGCAAATGGTCGCCGGCAACGAAGGCGGCAGCCGGCCCGAACTCGGCAAGCTGGCGGGCTATGCGTTGCTCGACGCGCGTGTGGTGTGGCAGGTCGCGTCGCGCTGGCAGGCGTATCTGCGGATCGGCAACCTGCTGGACCGGCGTTATGCCAGCTTCGCCACCGGCAACCGCGATCTGTTTCCGGGAGGCCGTGCGTTGCAGCCCGGCGACCAGGCGCTGGCGTCGCGCTTCCTCGCGTCCGGCGCGGGCCGGTCTCTGACACTGGGCGCCCGCTATGAATGGGGTCTCTGACGTGAAGGCCACGCTCATCTCGCTGCTGTTGCTCTGCGCGGCGCTGCCCGCAATGGCGCGCGAACTGCTGGTCGGCTTTCTCAGCCTGGCCGACGACCCGCGTTACGCAGCGCAGGCGATCGAAAAGGGCGACCCCGGCTCCCCGTCCGGCCGGGCGGCGGTTGCGGCAAAGCTGGGCCTCGATGACGCTGCTTTCGCGCTGCAGGCGGGCGGTTGGTCCGGTGCGCGCCTGATCGCCGTGGAAGCACCCGATGTCGCCGGCCTGCCGGCCGCACTGGAGGCGTTGGTCAAGCAGGGCGTGCGGCACATCCTGCTTGAGCTGCCGGCTGACGGCGTGGTGCGGGTGACCGCAGCCGCCCGCGGCAAGGAGCTGCTGTTGATCAACACAGCCGCGCCCGAAGATGCCCTGCGCGCCGCGCAGTGTTCGCCTTTCCTGCTGCACACCTTGCCCAGCCAGGCGATGCAGGCGGACGCGCTCGCGCAGTTGCTGGTGGCGCGCAAATGGACCAGGCCGTTGCTCCTGACCGGTCCGTCGCGCGAGGACGACCTGCTGCTCGCCGCTTTCCTGCGTAGCGCCAAACGCTTTGGCCTGAAGCCGGTCGCGCAGCGCACCTTCAAGCTGTCAGCCGATCCGCGCGAACGCGAATCGGGCAACGTGCGCCTGCTCACGGCCAATGCCGAGTACGACGTGGTGGTGGTGTTCGATGCCGGCGGCGAATTCGCGCGCGACCTGCCGTACCGCACCATGCTGCCGCGACCTGTCGTCGGCAGCAGTGGCCTGACGGCGCAGGCGTGGAGCCCCTGGTACGACCGCAACGGCGCGCCCCAGCTGAACCGAAGGTTTGCCAAACGCAGTGGCCGTGCGATGGGCAGCCATGACTGGTCCGCCTGGATTGGGGCGCGGGCCGTCGCCGAGGCTGCGGCTGGCGGCGCGGGCGTTGCGCAGCAGCTCAAGGCGCTCAAGCAGGGCGACGTCGCAGTGGACGGGTACAAAGGGCAGCGGCTCACCTTCCGCGCGTGGGATGGCCAGCTGCGCCAGCCTTTGCTGCTCACGCATGGCAACGGCCTGGTGGAGACGGCGCCGGTCGAAGGTTTCCTGCATCCGCGCAGCGCGCTGGACACGCTCGGCTTCGACCAGCCCGAAACCGGGTGCAAGACGCCATGAAGCCGCGCCACGCATGGCAGGCAATGCGCGCCGTAGTCGGCCGCGAAACCCGCAATTTCGTGCGCCAGCCGGGCCGCCTGTTTTCGGCGCTGGTGCGGCCGCTGCTGTGGCTGGTGGTGTTCGCGGCCGGCTTCCAGAACGTGTTCGGCGTCGCTATCGCCCCGCCTTACGAAACCTACATCGAATACAAGGTCTACATCGTGCCGGGCCTGCTCGGGATGATTGCGCTGTTCAACGGGATGCAGAGCTCGCTGGCGATGGTCTACGACAGGGAGATGGGTGTGATGCGCTTGCTGCTCACGGCCCCGCTGCCGCGGGCCTGGATTCTTGCCTGCAAGCTGATCGCGGGAGCACTGCTGTCGTTCCTGCAGATGCTGGCTTTCCTGGGCGCCGCCTGGGCCTTCGGAATCGAGTTCGAACCCTGGCACCTGCTGGCTGCGCTGCCGGTGATGTTGCTGGCCGCGGTGATGCTCGCAGCGCTCGGGCTGGTGCTGTCGGTCTACGTCCAGCAGCTGGAAAACTTCGCCGGCACGATGAATTTCGTCATCTTCCCGATGTTCTTCATCAGCACGGCGCTCTATCCCTTGTGGAAGCTGGAGGAGTCGGGCGCGCGCTGGGTCCACCTGCTGGCCCGGTTCAACCCGTTCACCCACGCGGTGGAGGCGATCCGCTTCGCCCTGCAAGGCCAGTGGCAGCCGCTGGGCACCGGCGTCACCGCCGCGTGCACCGTGCTTTTTTTCGGACTGGCGCTGTGGGGGTACGACCCGCAGCGGGGGATGGCGCGCCGGCCTGGCTTGGCAAAAGGCTGAAGATTCACAATCGAGGAGACAAGCATGACCCAGAAGATTCCCCCAATTGTTTTCCTGCTCGGCGCCGTGGCGCCCGCCCTGGCGCAAGTCGCGCCAGAGCCGGTGGCGGGCGGCCTGAATCCCGTGACGATCACGGTCACACGCGGCGTGGAACAGCGCGCCTTCGACACTCCGGCTTCGGTCGACGTCATCGATGCCTCGACCATCCGCAACGGCGGCTTGCAGGTCAATCTTTCCGAGTCGCTGGCACGCGTGCCAGGCATCGTGGCGCTGAACCGCCAGAACTATGCGCAGGATATCCAGATTTCGTCGCGGGGCTTCGGTGCGCGCTCGACTTTCGGCGTTCGCGGCCTGCGCCTGTATGTCGACGGCATTCCGGCCAGCGGACCGGACGGGCAGGGCCAGGTGTCGCACTTCGACCTCGCGTCGGCATCCCGCATCGAGGTGCTGCGTGGTCCGTTCACCGCGCTGTACGGCAATTCATCGGGGGGCGTGATCAGCATGTTCACCGCCGATGGGGGACCGGAGACCGTGGGCGAGCTCTTCACCGCGTTCGGCAGCGACGGCGTCGAACGCAAAGGCGCGCGGGTGAGCGGCCAGCAGGGAGCCCTGCAGTACAACCTGAGCGCGTCGCGCTTCGAGACCGACGGCAGCCGCGAGCACAGCGCGGCGCAGCGCACCGGCTTCAACGGCAAGGTCAGGTACACACTGAATGAGGACACGCGCTGGACCTGGGTTCTCAACAGCGTCCGCATGCCCGACGTCCAGGATCCGCTCGGGCTGACGCGCCCGGAACTGCAGGCCAATCCGCGTCGTGCGACGCCGGTCGCTCTCACGTTCAATACCCGCAAGTCGATCGACCAGACCCAGGGCGGCGTGGTGCTGGACCACCGCTTCGATGCAGCCAATTCGGCGCAGGTGACGGCCTACTACGGCGAACGGGGAACGCAGCAATTCCAGGCCATTCCGGTCGCGACCCAGCAGCCTGCCACCCACCCCGGCGGCCTGATCGACCTCGCCCGCCGCTATGGTGGCTTTGATGCCCGCTGGATCCACAAGGCGCGGCTGCTGGACCAGCCGCTGACGCTCACGGCTGGACTGTCGGGCGACCAGCTCGACGAGGCGCGGCGAGGTTTCCAGAATTTCGTCGGCGGCACGCTCGGCGTGCAGGGAGCGCTGCGCCGCGACGAATCCAACATCGTCCGGAATCTGGACCAGTACCTGCAGGCCGAATGGGCGGCCACGGAACGCTTGCGGCTGTCCGCCGGACTGCGCCATTCGCGCGTGAAGTTCGATTCGCGCGACCATTACATTGTCGCGGGCAATCCCGATGACAGCGGCTCAGTCAGCTACAGCGCAACCTCGCCGGCGCTTGGCGCGGTGTTTCGGGCAACCGAGGCGGTGAACGTGTATGCGGCCGTGGGTCGCGGCTTTGAAACGCCGACGCTCAACGAGCTGGCTTACCGGCCCAGCGGCGCGACCGGCTTGAACTTCAATCTGCAAAGCGCAACCAGCAAGCAATGGGAGCTCGGCGTCAAGAGCCAGTTGAGCGAGGACTGGGCGATCAACGCAGCGTATTTCCGCGCCCGCACCGCCGACGAGATCGCTGTCCTGGGCAACGCCGGCGGCCGCAGCACCTTCCAGAACGTCGGCAGCACCCAGCGCAATGGCGCCGAAGCGGCGCTGTCCGGCCGCTGGCAAGGCGGCTGGTCGATGTACGCTGCGGCCACTTACCTCGACGCCATCTACCGCGACGGCTTCAAGACCTGCATCGCCGCGCCCTGCACCGCGCCCAACGTCCCCATCGCGGCGGGCAACCGCATCCCCGGCATTCCCCGCAACAGCCTGTTCGCCGAACTGGCCTGGGAACACCGGCCGTGGGGCCTCGAGACGGCGCTGGAATGGCGCCGGGTGGGCGCGCTCTACGTCGATGACCGCAACAGCGACGCGGCGCCTTCATCGAGCGTGCTGAATCTGCGGGTGTCGCTGGCACAGAAGACGGGACGCTGGTCCCTGCGCGAGTTCCTGCGCGTGGACAACCTGCGCAACCGGGACTATGTCGGGTCGGTGATCGTCAACGAAGGCAACAGCCGCTTCTTCGAACCCGCGCCCGGGCGCACCTGGCTGGCAGGTGCCAGCGCCAGCTACCAGTTCTGAGGCAAAGCAAATGGAAAACCTCGACGTGATGGTGCTGCGCACGCTGCGCGACTGGCGCGCAGCGGGCAAGCGCGCGTTGATGGCGACCGTGGTGCGCACCTGGGGCTCGTCGCCCCGGCCGGTCGGCTCGATCATGGCGCTGTGCGAAGACGGCTCCGTGGTGGGGTCCGTCTCCGGCGGCTGCATCGAGGACGATCTGATCTACCGGTTCACGCAGGCCTACGCGGCGAAGGAACCCGGGCACAAGATTCCTTCCGGTCCGCCGGGATTCGTGAAGTACGGCATCACAGCCGACGAGGCCCATCGCTTTGGCCTGCCCTGCGGCGGCACGCTGGAACTGCTGCTCGAATACGACCCGGACCCGGCCGGCCTGGCGCAACTGGTACAGGCGCTCGAAAGCGGGCAACTGATGCAGCGCACCGTACGCCTTGCCGATGGCGCCGCGCGCCTGGCGCCTGCTGCGACGCCGACCGGCCTCGAGGCCGGCGACCAGGAAGTTGTCAACACCTTCGGACCCGAATACCGGATGCTGCTGATCGGCGCCGGACAGTTGACCGAATACCTGGCGACCATGGCGCTGTTCAGCGGCTTCGCGGTGACGGTGTGCGATCCGCGCGAGGAATACCGCGGCGCCTGGAACGTCGCTGGCGCCACCGTGCTGTCCGACATGCCCGACGACGTGGTTGCGGCTTTCAAACCCGACCGGCGCACTTGCGTGGTAGCCCTGACGCACGATCCCAAGCTCGACGACCTGGCTTTGCTGGAAGCGATCAAGACGGATGCGTTCTATGTCGGCGCGATCGGCAGCCGGCGTAACAACGAGGCCCGGCACCAGCGGATGATCGAGCACTTCGAGCAGACGCCGGCATCGCTGGCGCGGCTGCGCGGGCCGATCGGCATCTACATCGGCAGCAAGACGCCGCCGGAAATCGCGGTCAGCGTGATGGCCGAAATCCTGGCGGTGAAGAACAACGTCAAGCTGCCGCGTGACATGGGTGTGGGCGAGGCCAAGAACGGCCTGGCAGAACAGCCGTAGGCGATTCCTGATTCAGCAATCGGGTCAGTGATGCGGCTGGCCACCGACAGACTTTCTTCCGACCTCAGGCGGCCCGGTTCACAGGCCTAGCGACGCGGCGATGATGTTTTTCTGGATCTCCGACGTTCCGCCGCCGATGGTGGCCAGCCGGGAGTCGCGGAAGAAGCGCTGCATCGGGTATTCCATGCAGTAGCCATAGCCGCCCAGGATCTGCAGGCACATGTCCGAGATGGTCTTGTAGGACTCGCCGACGTAATACTTGATCACGGCGGTGTCGGCGCGCTCGGCCTGGTTGTTCTCCATCAGCCAGGCGTAGCGCTGCACCATCGTCCAGGACGTGTCGAGCATCACCTTCATGTCGGCGAACTTGTGCTGCGTCACCTGGAAACTGCCGATCGGCTTGCCGAACTGGTGCCGCGTCTTGGCGTAGTCCAGCGCGAAGTCGAAGGCGCGGCGCGCGGCGCCGATGCGGG
>JANXVP010000555.1 GCA_025351615.1 Ramlibacter sp.
GGCACGCCGGCTGCACACCGTGAGCTTCGAGGAAATGCTGGAGATGGCCTCGCTCGGCTCCAAGGTGCTGCAGATCCGCAGCGTCGAATTCGCCGGCAAATACAAGGTGCCGCTGCGCGTGCTCTCCAGCTTCACGCCCTGGGACATCGACCTGGCCGAGGAAGCCAAATCCGGCACGCTGATCACTTTTGAGGAAGACGAACAAATGGAATCCGCCATCGTTTCGGGCATCGCCTTCAACCGCGACGAAGCCAAGATCTCGATCCTGGGTGTGCCCGACAAACCCGGCATCGCCTACAACATCCTGGGCCCCGTGGCCGACGCCAACATCGAGGTCGACGTCATCATCCAGAACATCGCCCGCGACGGCAAAACCGACTTCAGCTTCACCGTCAACCGCAACGACTACGCGCGCACGGTGGACCTGCTCAAGAGCAAGGTGCTGCCGGCGCTGGGCACGGACCGCATCGAGGGCGACACCCGCATCTGCAAGGTGAGCATCGTCGGCATCGGCATGCGCAGCCACGTCGGCATCGCCAGCAAGATGTTCCGCTCGCTGTCCGAAGAGGGCATCAACATCCAGATGATCTCGACCAGCGAAATCAAGACCTCGGTGGTGATCGACGAGAAGTACATGGAGCTGGCCGTGCGGGCCCTGCACCGCGCTTTTGAGCTAGACCAGCCGCCCGCCTGAGCCCCTGCCGGGCAGCCAAGTCGTGAGATAATCACAGCCGCTGGAAACGTGACCGAGTGGCCGAAGGTGCTCCCCTGCTAAGGGAGTATGGGGTGTAGAGCCCCATCGAGGGTTCGAATCCCTCCGTTTCCGCCAGGGATGCAGCAGCCATAAAGAGCCCCGCGAGTCGGGGCTCTTTCATGTCTGAGGAGCGAGGTAGATGCCCTTATTGGAGCTAGCCATGCACTCAAGCCTGAAACTCGACGGTGCGACGGTGGCCGCGTTTTGCCAAGCGCACCACATTCGGAGACTGGCGCTGTTCGGCTCGCAGCTGAAAGCGACGGCGCGGTCCGACAGCGACATCGATCTGCTGGTGGAATTCGAGCCGGACCACACCCCTGGCCTATTCGCCTTGGCTGCGATGGAAATCGAGCTATCCGGGCTGGTCGGCGGAAGGAAGGTTGACTTGCGCACACCGGGCGATCTTTCGCGTTTTTTCCGCGACGAAGTCGTGCGCACGGTGGAGGTCCAATATGCGCGTTGAGGATGCAGTCCGCGTCCGGCACATGATCGAAGCGGCAGAGGCGGCGCTGAGCTTCATCAAGGATCGCGCGCAATCGGCTGGTGCATGCCTATTTCGATATCGACCTGGACATCTTGTGGGTCACGGTTTGCCATGACCTGCCAGCTTTGGTGTCCCAGCTTCAAGCACTTCAATTGCCGGAATAGGAAGGGCTGCTGCGGGACCCCTTGGGCCTTGTCGCTGCGTCGGCCGCCCATGCCTGCGTGCAGCCTGAGCCGCCGTTCGGCCCGGACCCGTTGAAGTCCCTCGCGCTCAAATCCCGGGGCGATTCAACGCTGGTGACGTCGGACGCCCGCTACTTCGCCAAGGCAAAGACTGAGGGCAGCATTGCCTTGCTGTCTGAATTCAGTGTCGTCTAGTGCGAGGCGGGACCATTTCAAATGGCTCAAACGGCTCGCCAACTACACCCCTAAGCGGAAGTGAAACGCAGGATAGCGCGGCTCACGGCCTCCGGGTCCTCGCGCTGCGGGAAGTGTCCGACACCCGGCAGCACGTGCCTCTCATACCGGCCGCGGAAGAAGTTTTCCTTGCCGACGGAAGTGTCCGGGTGGTTGACCGCGTCAGCCTCGCCGTGCAGCATCAGTGTGGGCACGTCCAGCACCGGCGGCGGCATCAGCGCTGCTTCGTCCGCCGCGTAGCGCGGGTCTCCTTGCGCATGGCCCCATCGATGGCGGTACGAGTGCACCGTCACGTCTGCCCAGTCGGGATTGTCGAAAGCCTTCGCCGTCTGCTCGAACTCCTCGTCGCTGAACCAGCCGGGCGGAGACCACGTGTCCCACATGATTCGCGCAAAGGCCTTGCTCTGCCCATGCACTGTGTGTTCGCCGCGGGGGGTGGCCATGTACCAGTGATACCAGTAATTGCGGGCCATGGACAGCGGCAGCGGCTGGCTGGGATCGTTGGTTCCGTATCCCACCGACAGCATGCAGAGGTGGCTGGCAACGCCGGGACGCAAGCCGCACGCGATGGCCACTGCGCGGGCGCCCCAGTCGTGGCCCGCCAGTGCGGGCCGCTGCAGGCCGGCCGCATCGATGAACTCCAGCAGGTCGCGGCCCAGTGCGGTGAGCTGGCCGCTGCGCGGCGTCTCCTTGCTGAGAAACACGGTGGGCGAATGTCCGCGCAGCGTCGGCATCACCACGTGCCAGCCCGCGTCGGCCAGCTGCGGGCCGACTTTTCCCCAGGTGCGCGGGCTGTCGGGCCATCCATGGACCAGTACGATGCTGCGTGCCGCGCCCGGGTTCAGCTCGTCATAGCTGACGCGTAGAAGGCTGGTATC
>JANXVP010000017.1 GCA_025351615.1 Ramlibacter sp.
CATCAGGCGCACGGCCGCCACCGTTTTTTGAGCAGATGCTGGGCAACCAGCGTGTGCACCGCCGTCACGCCGGTGATGTCGATGATGGCGATCACGACCTCGCTCTCGACGATCGCTTCCAGCACGCTCTCCATCACGACCTGGGTCCGTTCGCTGTCCAGGGTGCCGATCAGCGGCACGGCGACGATGCCTTCCCAGAACTTGATGACCGCCGTCGACAGGTCGAGCAGTTCCTGTTGCTGGCGCTCGATCACCTGTTCGCGGCCCAGCAGGTAAGCCTCGATCGTTACCAGGCCCAGCTTGTCGAGCATGGTGGAGACGCCCCACATCGCCTCGGTCAGCGCCTTGGGATCTCCTCATAGGCTTTCCGCAGTGCGGCGAACAGCGGCTGCTTCAGCGACAAAACGAAAGTTGCGGTCTCGGAAGGTGAAAAGCCGGCTATCGCGCGGTTATTCGAGAGGCTGGACAGCAGGGCTCGCACGTTGTCCCAGTGCGGGCCTGTGAGCTGATCGTCGTAACCGTTGCGCACGGCGGCCGACAAGCCGGAGAGGAAGGACCGAGACTGCTCCTGGACTTCACTCGCGTCGAGGTCGCGCCGGCCGCTCAGGACGAGCTGGAAAATTGACCCCGCTGCCGAGAATCGAGGACTCCTGGTTCTTCAGGATGGCGGTGCGGCCTTGTGTGTTCACTGACGCTCCTTGCGCTCAAGGAGCCATTTGAAACGACTGACCGGAACCGAAGTTCATGATGTCAGTTACGGTCGAGTTCAGTTGGACGGCGGATAGATTTCCAGCAGCCGCTGCTGCATGAAATGCAGCTGAGCCAGGCGCCATAAACCGATCGGCTTGTACCCTCGCCGGCGATTGGCCGCAGCAACCTCGAACAAGGTGCGCTGCTTGGAAAAAATCATGCGCAATGCATGCGGCAGCCGCAGGTCCGGGTCCCAGGCCTGGATCGCTTCGGAGCCCGCGCCATTGACCTCCATGATCCGCAAGCCGCGTGCTTCCCCGAGCGCGGCCAGATCGGCAAAGCGCAGGTCGAAGCGGCCGAAGTAAAAGTGCTTCATGTCGCGCGCGATGGCGTCGATCGCCGCCGTGAGGGTCGGCGTGATGCAGGCAGCGCCGTCCCGGTACAGGCCGCCGACGCGGGTCGAACCGATGGTCGCCAGCCGGACCGATTCGCCTGCCCCGGGAACGCGCGAACAATCGACGGCCAGTTCGTGACCGGCCAGCCGCACGCGGCCCGCGCGCCGGTCGGCGCCGATCAGTTGCTGGATGGTGGACACACCATCGCCGGTGACCCGCGGGTGGTAACGCAAGGCCAGGCCGATGATCCGGCCCTGCGCCTGGCCGGGGTGGCGCGCGTAGAAGACGCCGGCTTCGCCCTCTTGCGGCAGGTACTCCTGCAGGATGACGGTCTGGCCTGGTGGAAATGCCAGGAAGTAAGCGGCCAGGGCGTCTGAGTCCGCGATCAGGCGCACACCGAAGCCGCACATGCCGAGGTCGGGCTTGGCGATCAGCGGGAACGCGATATCTTCCCTGGCCAGTGCCCGGCGAACGCCCGCCATGCTCTGTCGCAAGGCTGACGGCACTGCGCAGTACCGCGCAGTCGCTGCGAGGGCGAGCGGCCCCATGCTGTCGAAGTATTCGCGCTTGGTTTCCCCGACCAGTCCACCGGACGTGATCGCCGGATTCGCCGACGAGGGCAGGGTGATGCCGCCATGGCGCACCGAGAGCCACACCCACTGCAGCACCAGTGGCACGCAGATCAGCCATTTGGGCATGCGCTCGAGCGTGCCGCGGCGCACGGCGCTTGCCCCGGCCTCAGGCACCGGTAACGCTGCGGCGATAGCGCGCCGGCAGGTCCGCCAGCCGCACCATGAGCGGCAGGTCGGCGGTATTGAAGTGCGGATCCAGGGCCGGTGGCCCCAGCACGCGCGCGCCCAGCCGAAAGTAGGCCCGGATCAGCGCCGGCGGGTCGGCATCCAGAGCCACCAGGTGGTCGTCGCGCGGCAGAGGGAGCGGCCTGCGCGGCGCGATCCGCCAGGCTGGCGGCGTCATGTGCGTTCGACGCACCCGGTTCCAGATGCCCGCCGCGTCGAGACCGTCCTGCATCAGCGGAATGCTGGCGCAACCGATCATGGTGTCGAGCTCGTTGGTCGCCATGAACTGCGCCAGGGCGCCCCATAGCGCCAGCACCACGGCGCCTTGCCGGTGCTGGGGATGAACGCAGCTGCGGCCAAGTTCGAGCATGCGCGGACGCAGAGACGCCAGCGGGGCGAGGTCGAATTCGGTTTCGGCGTAGGTGGTACCGGCTCGCCTGGCCTGCGCCGGCGTCAGCGCCCGATAGGTGCCCACCACTTCCCCGGACTCGCCGTGGCGCACCAGCAGGTGTTCGCAAAAATCGTCGTAGCGGTCGACATCGTGGTTGGGCAGGGGCGTGCGGAGCCGGGCGCCCAGCTCGCCGGCGAAAACCTCGAAGCGCAGGCGCTGGGCTTGCCTGACTTCGTCGACATGCCGGGCCCACGCCACAGTGAAGCCCGGATAGTTCATCATGCAAAGCATAAGCGGTCGGCAGTCAGCGGTCTTGTAAGACGAAGCCGTGAATCGAGCAGGACGAGGATGAGGCCGCCGCCTACAAGGCGCGGCTTCGGTTGCTGCGACCATTAGTGGTCATGAACGACTTGCCGCAAGAAGAAGCCCTGGTCCTGCTCGGCCATTGGCTAGACGCCTCCGGCTACTATTTCGTGACGGTCACCCCGGCCACCCATGCGCGGGTAAACGCGCGACCAGGGGCCCGGCATGCGCGCAGCTTGCGGGAGGTGTTCGGCTGGAGCCGCCCCTTCGAAGCCGAACTGTTGCCGAAGCAGGCGGTTCAATGGCTGCGGGACGGCGGACTGCTGCGGGAGAACGACGGGTTGTTGAGCAGCTGTGTTCGATTTTCGTCGCTCGGCGCGCAACTCTACGCCCATTCGCGCTACCCCACGGATGAGGCCGACGCCGTGTTTTTCGGGCCCGACACTTATCGTTTCTCGGCGTTGATCGAGGCCGAACTGGGCCGCCAGCCGCTGCCGCTGGGAGCGCGTATTCTGGACGTGGGCTGCGGTGCGGGTCCCGGCGGCATGGTCGCGGCGCTCGCCAGCGAATCCGGCAAGCCGCGACTGGTGCTGGCCGACATCAACCCGCAGGCTCTTGTCCACGCTCGCGCCAACGCTGCGCTGGCCGACCTGAAGCGGATCGCGTTCGTGCAGTCCGATCTCTACGCGCAAGTGGAAGGCGAATTCGATCTCATCGTCGCGAATCCGCCCTACCTGGTCGACCCCGCGGCCCGCACCTATCGCAACGGCGGTGGCCCCCTGGGCGGCGGCCTTTCCGAGCGGATCGTGGCGGAAGGTCTGGAGCGGCTGACGGCGGGAGGCCGGCTGGTCCTTTACACCGGCGCTGCGATCGTCGAGGGCGCCGACCTATTGTTCGAATCCTTGCAGGGCTTGCTGCGGGAACGAGGCTGGGCGTTCAGCTACCGCGAGCTGGATCCGGACGTCTTCGGCGAAGAACTGGCGCTGCCGGCGTATGGCCAGGCGGACCGGATCGCCGCAGTGGCGCTGGTCGTGCAAAGACCGGGGCCGTGAGGTTCTTGGGCGTCGGCGAGACCAACGACCTGGGCGCGATGTACTACGGCCTCAGGCAGCGCGGCCATGAAGTGAAGGTTTTCATCGAGGAAGCGTCCAGCCGGGATGTGTACGGTGGAATGCTCGACATGACCAGTGACTGGCGCAGCGAACTGGGTTGGCTGCGCGAGGCTGGCGGCGAGGGCGTCGCGCTGTTTGAATCGGCCGCCAAGGGCGACGAGCAGGACGCGCTGCGCCGCGAGGGCTTCCAGGTCATCGGCGGTTGCGCGCTCGGCGACCGGCTCGAAGCCGATCGCGAATTCGGCCAGCAGGTGCTGCGTGGCATTGGGATGCATACCGCGCGCAGCTACAGCTTCACCGATTACGGCGACGCGACGCAGTTCCTGCGCAGATCGCCTGGCCGCTACGTCCTGAAATTCAATGGCGCCAGCAGCCCGCGCACCCGCAACTACATCGGCGAGATGGACGACAGCGCCGACATGCTGGCCCTGCTGGCGATGTACCGCGACCATCCGATCGACGCCGGCAGTCCGGATTTCGTCCTGATGCAGCACGTGCAGGGGGTCGAGGTTGGCGTCGGCGCCTATTTCAATGGCGAAGCCTTCCTGCAACCGGCCTGCATCGACTTCGAGCACAAGCGTTTCTTTGCCGGCGACCTCGGTGAACTGACCGGCGAAATGGGGACCATCGTCAGCTATCGCGACTCGCAGCGCCTGTTCGTTGCCGTGCTGGCTCCGCTTACCGGCTTGCTGCGGGACAGCGGCTACTGCGGCTACATCAACGTCAATCTGATCGCCAACGACGACGGGCTGTGGCCGCTGGAATTCACCAGCCGCTTCGGCTATCCGGGCTTCGCCATCTGCGAGGCCCTGCACCTGGAATCCTGGGAGCAGATCTTCCTGCGCATGCTGCGGCGCGACGGCTTGCAGCTGGCGACCCGGGCCGGGTTTTCTTGCGGAGTGGTTCTGACGGTGCCGCCCTTCCCGTACCGGGACGGTTACCAGGCGTTGTCCAAGGGCGAGCCGATCTGCCTTCGCCCCGGTACCAGCGAAGAGGATCGTTCGGCGATTTACTTTGCCGAGGTGGCGCAGGTGCGCGGTCAGTTGGTGACGAGTGGGTGCACCGGCTACGTCGGTGTTGCCACCGGCGCAGGGGCGACGGTCGAGGGGGCCTGCGAAATTGCGTACCGACGGGCCCGACAAGTGGTGGTGCCCAACCTGCGCTACCGGGCCGATATCGGAGAGCGGGTGCGGATGCACGACCTCGAGCAGCTTCGCCAGCTCAACTGTCTGGGCTGACAGGCGTAGGAACCCTCCGACAGGCAGAGGGGTCGGCGGGCTCTAGCGGCCTGCGTTGTCCAGGGCCAAAATAGGAGTTACATTGCACCTTGAGAACTGATGTACATCGCTGATCACGAATGGTCCAAGCCTGCTGATGGTTTTGATTCGCGGGTTGAAACCGCATCCAATCTCTCACGCAGCGACTGCGAGCCACGCGTTGCCATGCTGTATCGGCAGTTGGCAAACGGCGCGCCGGATGCGGCAACGAAAGCCGCAGCGGCGCAGTGCCTGCAGCAGCAGTTGGACGCTGCAGCGGCAGGTCCGCCGGATCTGCCCCAGTCGCCGCAGGACCTGATGGCATGGATGAAAGCCAATGCGCAGGCTGTCGCCGCCAACTACAGCGTTTATCTCGAACAGCGGCAGGCTGGGGCGCCGCGGCGGTTTTTCAGCAACCGCGCTCACGCGCTTCACTTCCTGCGCTCGGTGGCGCCCACCAAGCTGGTCGATGGGGCCTGGCTTTACGGGCTTTTGCCGCATTGGCGCAACGGCCGCTTCGACGGCCTGGTTCGCACCTATGTCGAGGAACTCGGCGAAGGAGTCGCGGGGAAGAACCACGTGGTTCTGTACCGCCACCTGCTGACACGCTACGGCCTCGACCCGCTGGACGACCTGCCCGACGACCTGCACCTGCAAGGCGCGGTGCAGCTGGCTCTGGGTTGGAACGCCGAGCAGTTCCTGCCGGAGTTGATCGGCTTCAACCTGGCCTACGAGCAGTTGCCGCTGCACCTGCTGGTCACCGCGTACGAACTCAACGAGCTGGGCATCGACCCGTACTACTTCACGCTCCACGTCACCGTGGACAACGCAGACACGGGGCACGCACAACGTGCCTGTCACGGCGTCCTCGAAACGCTGCCGCGCATCGCGGACAGCTCCGGCTATTGGCAGCGAGTCCGTCGTGGCAGCCGGCTGGCTGAAGCGGGCGTTGGCACTGTGGAGGTCATCGAGAGCTTCGACATCGAGGCCGAGGTCATTCGCATCATGTCGAACAAGAGCAGTGCCGGCCGGGGCGCGCATTCGGATTACTGCCAGGTCGCGGGCCGCAAGGTCAACGACTGGCTGTCGCAGCCGCAGCAGATTCCGGCGTTTCTGCAGGCGCTGCAGCAGGCGGGCTGGATCAAGCTGGGCGAACCGCTCGAACAAAGCCGGTTCTGGGGCCTGCTGCGGGGCGATCGCGCCGAGATGTTCGGGGTCTTCAGCAGTTACGAGCTGCAGGTGATCCATGACTGGATTCGCGGCGACGCCAGCGCCGACGGCCAGGCATTTGCCGCTGGCGCGGTGCCGGCCGCCCGACCGCGCCGCGCCAGCTTCCGGGCCGAGGCTCGGTTAGCGGCGGCCCGCGGGCTGGCTGCGCCGGCGGCGTGCGGGAGCGGCGACAGCGAACTGCTCGATACGGACCTGCAGGCCTTGACCGAGCAGCTGCCGCGGCTGGACGACGACCAGCAAATGGAACTCCTGGTGCGGGCCATGTCGCCGGCACAGCACTGGACGCCCGCCGGATTGCACGCCACCCGATTGTTCTGGGAGCGCGTCAGAAGTTGACAGACGTGGATGCCGGCCCGGCATCCAAAGTGAGTCATCCCGGACTTGATCCGGAATCCAGCCTCAGTGCACCCGGCCCAGACTGGCGAGCAGGGTTTCCACGGCAGCCATGTCGGCCGGCTTGGTCAGGTGGTGGTCGAAGCCCGCTTCGCTCGAGCGCTCCCGATCTTCGCGCGCTCCCCATCCGGTCAGCGCCACCAGGATCCCGCTCTCCATCCCCGGCACTTCGCGCAGGCGGCGCGCGACCTCGTAGCCGTTCATTCCCGGCAGGCCAATGTCCAGAAACACCACCTGCGGGCGGAACGCCTGCGCCATCTCAATGGCCTGGTATCCGTCGTTCGCCACGCGGATCGCGTGGCCATTCATTTCCAGCAACGCCGCCAGTGTGTCGGCCGCATCGATGTTGTCGTCGACCACCAACACGCGCAGGCTGGCCTCGGCGGCTTCCTCGGGCGCCGGCACCGATGCGACCAGCGCTGGGGGCGTCGCCTCGTCCTGGGCAGCCAGCGGCAGGCGCACGGTGAACGTGCTGCCGCGCCCCACGCCTTCGCTGGCGGCGCTGACGGTGCCGCCGTGCAGTTCGATCAGCCGGCGCACCAGCGACAGCCCGATGCCCAGGCCCCCCTGTGCCCGCTCCATGTTGCGTCCGACCTGGGTAAACATCTCGAACACCGTGGGCATCGCCGCTGCGGGGATGCCGATGCCGGTATCGCTCACCGCGATCACGACCTGCGAGCCTTCGCGTTGCACCGTGAGCCCGATCCGGCCTCGCGCCGGCGTGTACTTGGCCGCATTGTTCAACAGGTTGCTCACGACCTGCGCGACGCGCGTCAGGTCGACTTCGAGCAACAGTTCTTCGTCGGGCATGTGGACCAGCAGTTCGTGCCGGCCGGCCTCGATCAGCGGCATGCTTGTTTCCACCGCGCTGGCGATGATGGTCTGCAACTCGACCCGCTCTTTTTTCAGGTCGACCTTGCCGGTCGTGATGCGCGCGATGTCCAGCAGGTCATCGACCAGGTGCACCATGTGGCTGACCTGCCGCTCCATCATGCCGCGGGTTTTTTCGATCGCCGCCGGGTCGGCGGCCGACAGCTTCATCACCTGAAGCCCGCTGGACAGCGGCGCCAGCGGATTGCGCAGTTCGTGCGCCAGCGTGGCCAGGAATTCGGTCTTGCGGCGGTCAGACTCGGCCAGCTCGTCAGCCAGGCGGCGCAGATCGTCGTCCGCGCGCTTGCGATCGGTGATGTCGCTGAAAAGAACCGCCACAGTGGTGCTGCCAGCCCCTCCGAGACGGGTCGCGTAGACGTCGAACCAGCGCCCCAGGCCTTTCGCTTCATCGATGAAGCGCACCGGGATTCCGGTCGTCGCAACCTGGCCGCAGATTTCGAACCAGATGGTTTCGTTGTCGGGCACCAGCGTGCTCATTGCCTGGCCCACGGGATCGGTCAGTCCGGTGTGCTTTTTAAAAGCTGGATTCACTTCGAGGAAGCGGAAATCGATTCCGCGGCCATCGCTGTCGAAGATGATATCGATCAGGCAGAAGGCCTCGTCGATCGAGTCGAACAATGCGCGATAGCGCTCCTCGCTGATGCGCAGGCGCTCCTGGAAGCGGTGGCGATCAGTGATGTCGGCGGCCGTTCCCATGACCCGCAGGGGCCGGCCGTCCGGCATCTCCTGCAGCCTGCCGCGGAACTCCAGCCAGCGCACTTCCCGATCGGGCTGGCGGAAAAAGCGGCCGACAAAATGAAAGGGCTCGCTGCGTTCGATGGTCGCCGCCGCGGCCAGCCTGAAAGCGTCCACGTCCGAGGGGTGCAGGTAGTCCGCGATAAACCGGGCCGCATTGATCGGTTCGGAGAACCGCGGCAAGCCGAACATGTCGAACAGCCAGGCGTGCTCCCACACCACCTTGTCGGTTTCGGTTTCCCAGATCCAGACCCCCAGGCCGCCGGCCTCGGTTGCCAGCCGCACCCTTTCCTTGCTGGCATTGATCAGTTCGGCCGCGGCTTCGGCTTCCTCGCGGCGGCCCTGCTCGCGCACGGCGGCCTCGCGCGCCAGTTCGGCCTCGCGAACCGCGGTCACGTCATGCATGGAGACCACCGCACCGAGCTTGCGACCGTCGTCGTCGTACAGCGGGCGGCCATTGGTGACGACGGTGCGCGGCGCCTGGGATTTCGGCGAGATCACCATCCGCGAGTCCTTGACGTTTTCCCCGGCCAGCGCGCGGAACAGCGGAATTTCCGACTTCAGCAGGGGCGTGCAGCCGTCTTCGTGGTACAGGTCGTTCCCGGCGCGGGATTGTTCCGGCGCAATGTCCTGCGACAGGCCGTGGAAGCTGCGCGTTGCCCGGTTGAACAGGGTCAGCTTGCCGTCCGGTCCGCAGGCCACGACGCCGTCTTCGATCGCCTCCAGCACAGCGCTCAGAAACGCCCGCTCCTGCGACGCGCGGCGTTCGGCGGCCCGCAATTCATCCTTGCCACGCTGCAGCTCGATGAAAAACGCCACCTTGGCCTTGATGATGGCGGGCATCAGCGGCTTGGTGAGGAAGTCGACCGCGCCCATGGCATAGGCTTCCTCGGCCGACAGTTCCGAGCCGTCGGCCGTCACGAAGATGATCGGGGTGGAGCGCGAACGGGGCCTCGAGCGGATCAGCTTGGCGGCTTCGAAGCCGTCCATGCCGGGCATCCGGACATCCAGCAGGATGGCCGCGAAGTCGGCGTCCTGCAGTTGACGCAGGGCCTCTTCGCCTGAATCCGCGCGCACCAGGTTGGCGCCAAGTTCCTCCAGAACCACTTCGAGTGCCAGCAAATTGGCAGGCTCGTCATCGACGAGGAGAACATTGACCCCCAAATTCGTTTGCACAATGAAGCAGCGGCCTAAACGCAGCAGTTTAAGCGGGAAATGACCTTCACCGGCGGCATGCGGGCCTCAGGCCGCGTCATTCCATGCAGTGCAACGGGATGTCCGCTGTCAAAGCCAGTTGGCCAAGCTGTGCGCGGGTCTGGGTCTGCAGGAACGCGCCGATCGCCGCGCGTGTCGCCGGCTGCCGCATGGCGCGCTGGTCGGACAGCTCGACACCTGCAGCCTTGCACAAGGCAGCGGCGAAATGCGGCTCCAGCGCTGCCACCGCAACGCGACCGTCCTTGCAGGGGTAAATGCTGTAGCCAGCATGGGCGCCCCCGACAGAGCCTTCCCGCTGGGTCAGGCCCCACTGCCTGGGCAAGGCAAGATACGCGGCGGCCGCGGACAAGGCCACTTCGATGAAGACGCCTTGCGGATGGTTTTCGCCGCTCCCCGCATAGCGTTCATTGCGCACCAGCGCCGCCTGCAGCACGGCCTCGCTGGCCATCAGCGAGCCACTCATGTCGGCATACAGGGTCGCCGGCAGGTCCAGTCCCGGGACCAGGCCGTTGTCGGCGAGGTAGGTCAGGTCATGGCCGGGTTCTTCGGCGCGCTCCCCGGGCGCCCCCACGATGGCGACCTGCGACAAGACCGGGTAGAGCGCGTGCAGGTGCTTCCACCCAAGACCCAGCTTGTCCAGGGCTGACGGCCGGAATGAAGTGAGCAGCACATCGATCCGGGCGAGTTCGCGGTGCAGAAGCTTTTGTCCGGCGTCGGTCTTTAGGTCGGCCACGACCACTTGCACGCCTTCGTGCATCTGCGCATAGGCGGGCTGGTTGTAATGCGCCATGGGGTCGCCGCCGGGCGGCTCCAGCTTGACGCAGTGGGCGCCCATCCGGCGGCATCGCATCAGCGCCGCTGGACCGGGCAGATTCAGGGCCAGGCTGAGAACACGGATTCCCTGGAGAGCGCGGATCGGGCTGGGCATGGCGTCTCGGCAAGTGGTTTGTGCAAGACTAGCAGACATGCAAATCCAGCCCGCCCTGCTGTAGCGAGGACCGATGTGAACCCCGAACAACTCAAGGCCTGGACCGGCCGCACGGAAACCCTGAAGGATGTCGTGACCGCTGCGCCGCCGCGCATGCTTCGCGCCACGCTCGACCTGCCGCTGGACGCGCTGGCGGACGGGTTGCCGCCGCTCTGGCACTGGCTTTTTTTCCTTCCGTCCGCGCGCGCCAGCGAACTGGGGCCCGACGGTCATCCCCGGCGCGGCGGATTTTTGCCTCCGGTGCCTTTGCCACGGCGGATGTGGGCCGGCGGCCAGCTGGAGTTTTTCCACCCGCTGCGGCTGGGTGACGCGATCGAGCGAACTTCGACCATCGAGGACGTGAGCGTCAAGTCAGGGCGAACCGGCGAGCTGTGCTTCGTGCGGGTCCGGCACGAAGTGAAGTCGCCCCGGGGGCTGGCGCTGCGTGAATTCCACGACATTGTTTATCGGCCGAATCCCGCCCCCGGGGCCGCGGCGCCGGCGTATGACATGGCGGCCGACGGCGAGTGGTGCGAGCGAGTGGTTCCCGACGAGGTGCTGCTGTTCCGCTATTCGGCACTGACCTTCAACGGCCACCGCATCCACTACGACCGTCGCTACGTGACCGGGGTCGAGGGATACGGCGGCCTGATCGTGCATGGCCCGCTGATGGCGACCTTGCTGGCAGGACTGGGCGCACGGCACTTCGGCGGACGCGAGGCAAAGTCGTTTTCGTTCCGGGCGCTCAAACCGGTCATCGACCTGCAGCCGTTCGATGTCTGCGGCGCCCCGCAAGGCGGCGACGCTGCCGAGCTCTGGATCCGGGATTTCGAGGGTCACAGGGCCATGGCGGCGCGGATGGAATTCCGGGCCTGAGGTTCCAGGTAGCGCGGAAGTTCCCACGCGCAAGACCGCTGCCGTGGGGGAACATACCGATTCCCAGCGCCGGCGGCTGCGCTACGCTGGCAGGACATTCAATCGCTGGAGTTTCCATGATTTTTCGCCGCAGCCTGCTGTTCGCCAGCCTTGCCGCCATGTGCGCCACCGGGGCGTGGGCGCAGTCCGCATGGCCAAGCAAACCGGTCAGCCTGATCGTTCCCTTCGCGGCCGGTGGTCCCACTGACGTGGTCGCGCGCTCGCTCGCGGCGTCGATGAGCAGGACCCTGGGCCAGACCGTCCTGGTCGAGAACAAGCTGGGCGCCGGCGGCACGGTCGCAGCCAGCTACGTCGCCCGGGCCGCGCCCGACGGCTACACCTTCTTCATCCACCACAACGGCATGGCGACCGCCCCGGCGCTGTACCGCAAGCTCGCGTACAACCCGCTGACCGATTTCGAATTTGTCAGCCAGGCGGTGGACGTGCCGATGACCTTGCTGGCTCGCAAGGACTTCCCCGCCAACAACCTGCAGGAGATGATCGCCTACGTCAGGGCCAACCAGAGCAAGATCAACCTGGCCAATGCCGGTTTGGGAGCGGTTTCGCAACTTTGCGGAATGATGTTCGAACGCGCCATCGGCGTGAAGCTCACGGCGGTTCCGTTCCAGGGCACGGCGCCGGCCATGAATGCGCTGCTCGGCGGCCAGGTCGACATCCTGTGCGACCAGACCACCCAGACCATTCCGCAGATCAAGGCCGGGGCCGTCAAGTTTTACGGCGTCACCACCCGTAACCGGATCAAGGCCCTGCCCGACGCGCCGACCCTGGCCGAGCAGGGGCTCAAGGACTTCGAAGTCATCGTGTGGCACGGGATCTATGCGCCCAAAGGCACGCCCAAGCCGATCCTGGAAAAGATGAACGCCGCGGTGCGCACGGCGTTGAAGGACCCCGACGTGACCCGGCGGATGGCTGACCTGGGCGCCGAAATCGCGCCCGACAGCAAGCTCAGCCCGGAAGGCCTGCACAGCTGGCTGAAGTCGGAGATCGACAAGTGGGGACCAATCATCCGTGCCAGCGGGACCTTCGCGGACTGACCGGGCGTCACTGGCTTCTGCCATCATCGGGGGATGGCAGCATCACGCACTCATTACGGCGCCGTCGCCCAGGCCATGCACTGGGCCACGGCGATCCTGGTTTTGATCGCCTTCCTGTATGGACCCGGCGGCTCCGAACAGCGGGTGTATTCCGCCACAGGCGACTTCGACCGGCAACTGCACGAGACGCTCGGGCTGACCGTGTTCATTCTCACCGGGCTGCGAGTGCTCTGGCGGATGGCCGATACCCGAGCGGATCCACCGCTGGTCTCGCGCTGGATGGGTCTCGCCGCCAAGGCGCTGCAGGGGACGTTGTATCTGCTGCTGTTCGCGATCCCGCTGACGGCAATTGCCGGCGCCTGGCTGGAGGGCCATCCGGTCACGCTGCTCGCAGGTCTGCAGTTCGCGCCGCCGGTTGCCGAGGCCCACGGAACTGGCGCATGGATCGCCGAAATCCACACCTGGCTGGGAGATGCGATCCTGTGGCTGGCGGGCTTGCACGCGCTTGCCGCCCTGGTGCACCACTTCATCCTGCGCGACGGCGTTTTGCGGTCGATGCTCCCCTGGCAGCGGCGCTGACGCCGGAAGAACGTTCCGCCGAGATCGCCATCGGCGAACCCTCCTAAGGAAAACGACGATTGCCTGAGCGCAACCGCGGCACCATCATGCGGGGCGCCGCATTTAAAAGCGCATTCAAGGAGACCGACGGTGATTCGAAGAAGGACTTTCGCGGCCGGGGCCGCGGCCTTGGTGGCGGCCCCGATGATCCGGGCCCAGGCTTTGCCCGGCGGACCGGTTCGCATCGTGGTCGGATTCGCCCCGGGCGGCGGCACCGACATCCTGGCGCGGGTGGTCGGGCAGAAGCTTGGCGACCTGTGGAAAACCACGGTGCTGGTGGAAAACAGGGCTGGCGCGACCGGCGTGATCGCTGCCGACTACGTGGCGCACCAGCCCGGCGACGGCAATACGCTGATCATGGCGCATATCAACAGCCACGCGATCGCTCCAGCGCTGTTTCCGAAAATGAATTACGACGCGAACCAGGACTTCGCCCCGATCTGCCTGATCGGCGTCACGCCCAACCTGCTGATCGGCAACGAGCACCAGATCGCCCGCACGGTCAAGGGCGTGGTGGACCAGTGCCGCGCCAACCCCAACCAGGTCAGCTTCGGCTCGGCCGGCACCGGTTCGGCGCAACACCTGGCGCTGGAGATGTTCAAGCTGCAGGCCAAGGTGCAGGCCTTGCACGTTCCGTACAAGGGGTCGGGTCCGATGCTCACCGACCTGATCGGTGGCCAGATCAACTACAGCTTCGACACCATGACCGCGGCCACACCGCACGTGAAGAGCGGCAAGGCCATTGCGATCGCCCAGACCCGCCTGAAGCGCGCGGAGGGCCACCCGACGGTGCCGACGATGGCCGAGTCCGGGTTTCCCGGCTTCGAAGCCACCACCTGGTATGGGCTGGCCGGACCGCGCACGATGCCGGCCACGATGGTCAAGCGCATGAACGAGGACATCAACCGGGTGCTGCGCCTGCCCGATGTGATGGAAAAGTTCGAGACCTACGGCGCCGAAGACGGTGGCGGGTCGTCCGAGAAGTTCGCTGAATTCATCCGGTCCGAGGGCCGCAAGTGGGCCAGGGTCGTCAAGGACGCGAACGTCAAGATGGACGCGTAAGCGTGAGCACGCGATGACCGAAGGAATCGTTCACCTCGACCTGCAAGGGCCGCTCGCCACGGTCACCTTCGACCGGCCGCAGGAGCGCAACGCCATGACCTGGGCCATGTACGGCCAGCTGGGGGTGTTCTGCGACCAGCTGCGCCAGGACGCGTCGGTGCGAGCCGTCATTTTCCGCGGCGCCGGGGGCAAGGCCTTCGTTGCGGGCACCGACATCGCGCAGTTCGCCGACTTCGACGGCGAGGCCGGAGTCGCCTACGAGAAGCGGATCGACCTGTGCATCGGCATGCTCGAAGCGCTGCCGATGCCCACCATTGCCTTGATCGAGGGCTGGGCGGTCGGTGGTGGGCTCGCCATCGCCACCGCTTGCGACTTCCGGCTCGCGACGCCCGACGCGAAGCTGGGCGTGCCGATCGCCAGGACGCTGGGCAACTGCCTGTCGATGGCCAACCTGGCGCGCCTGACCGCAGCCTTCGGGACGCAGCGGCTCAAGCGGATGTTGCTGCTGGCCGAGATGCTGCCAGCCGACGAAGCGCTGGCTTGCGGCTTTCTGCACGGCATCGCGGCAGCGGCAGATTTGCAGGGGCAGGGCGCAGCCCTCGCCCAGCGGCTGGCGGCGCTGGCGCCGGTCACGCAGGGCGTGGCCAAGGAAGGCCTGCGGCGGCTGGAACTGCACCACCTGCCCGATGGCGACGACCTGATCCGGCGGGCCTACGGCAGCCATGACTTCCGCGAAGGCGTTCAGGCCTTCGCCGCCAGGCGGCCGCCGGTGTGGAAAGGCGAGTGAGGGCCCGTGGCCCCGTCAGAGCGGCAGGCCGACGTAGTTCTCCGCCAGCGCTGTCGAGGCGGCGCGCGAGCCGACCAGGTAGTCGAGTTCGGCCTCCTGTACTTTCTGGCCGAAACCGCTGCTGTCGGGGAAGCGGTGCATCAGCGTTGTCAGCCACCAGCTGAACCGCTCGGCTTTCCAGATGCGACGCAGGCAACGTTCAGAATAACTGTCGATGCCGCTCGGGCTGTTGTTCCTGAAGTAGTCGATGAAGGCGCTGGACAGGTATTTCACGTCCGTGGCCGCCAGGTTCAGGCCTTTGGCCCCCGTCGGCGGAACGATGTGCGCCGCATCGCCGGCCAGGAACAGCCGGCCGAAGCGCATCGGCTCGGCGACAAAGCTGCGCAGCGGCGCGATGCTCTTTTCGATGCTGGGCCCGGTGACGATCCGGCCGGCGAGGTCCGGGTCGAGCCGGCGCCGCAATTCGTCCCAGAAGCGCTGGTCGCTCCAGGCCTGCACCGTGTCGTCGAGCGGGCACTGGACGTAGTAGCGGCTACGCGTCGGGCTGCGCATCGAACACAAGGAAAAGCCGCGTTCGCTGTTGCCGTAGACGATGGCATGCGGCGAGACCGGCGCCACGTCCGCGAGCACGCCGAGCCAGCCGAAGGGATAAACTTTTTCGTATTCGGCAACCTTGTCCTTCACCGTGGCGCGGCTGACGCCGTGAAACCCGTCGCAGCCGGCGATGAAGTCGCACTCCAGCAAGTGCGTCTGGCCGTCCTGCTGCCAGCTCACGCCCGGCTTGCTGCCGTCGAAATCCAGCGGCAGGACGTTGGCGGCGCTGTAAATGGTGTCCAGCCCGGCACTCCTGCGCGCGTCCATCAGGTCGCGCGTCAGCTCGGTCTGGCCGTACGCCGTCACGACCTTGCCGCCGGTCAGCCCATGCACGTCGATCGCATGGCGCACGCCGCCGAACACCAGCTCGATGCTGTGGTGCACGGTGCCGGCGGAATCGACGCCGGCACCGACGCCAGCCTCGCGCAGCAGGTCCACCGTCACCTGTTCAAGGATGCCGGCGCGAATGCGACCCAGCACGTAGTCGCTGGTCTGGCGCTCGAGTATGACGTTGTCGATGCCGGCCTTGAACAGCAACTGGCCGAGCAGCAGGCCGGAAGGTCCGGCACCGATGATTGCAACCTGAGTGCGCATGAATGTCTCCTGAATGGTTCCAGCTTGGGGTGCCGGGCCGCGTGGTGCCGCCGGCGGACGCAATGGTCACACCCCCAGGTATTGCTCCAGCATTTCCGGCCGCGAGCGGAACTCCCCGGAGGTGCCGGCGAAGACCACCTCGCCCTTGACCAGGATCACGTTGCGGTCGGTGATCTGCGTCACGTGCTTCCAGTTCTTGTCGACGATCACGCTCGAGATGCCCGTGTCCCGCACGATGGTGCAGATTCGCCAGATCTCGCGCGCGACCTGCGGCGCAAGGCCTTCGGTGGCTTCGTCCAGGATCAGCAGGTCCGGGTTGGTCATCAATGCGCGTCCGATTGTCAGCATCTGCTGCTCCCCGCCGGAAAGCTGCTGGCCACCGTGGCCAAGGCGCTCCTGCAGGCGCGGAAAGGTCTCCAGAACCCGCTCGTACGTCCAGTCACGCTGTCCGTTGGTGCCCGCACGCGCGGCCATCTTCAGGTTCTCGACCACACTCAGGTTGCCGAAGATGCCGCGACCTTCCGGCACATAGGCGACGCCGAGTTGCGCG
>JANXVP010000083.1 GCA_025351615.1 Ramlibacter sp.
GTCACCGGGCTGGAGCACATCGTCGAACTGGAAGCGCGGGCATCGCTGACCGGTCGGCGTGTAGGTCAAGGCCACCGCATCCCAATCGCGCACGGAGCTGGAGCGTCCGGGCGGGATTCGGGTACGAACACCCGGATACGCCCGTTGAAGGGCGGCGTTTCCACCGCAATGGTCGCTGTGCAAATGCGTATTCAGCAGCAGGTCCAGAGGCCTGGCACCCAATGCGGCCTGGACCAGGGCAACAGTTTGCGCGCAATGGGTCGCGTAGCCGGTGTCTACAAATGCCGCACAGTCACTTCCCTGGAACAGAATGCCGTTCGCGGACAGCCAGCCGCGCTCGAACACCTGGACGCCCCTGGGCAGGACAGAGGCAGCGCAAGCGGAACTCACGGTCCCACTCTTCGCGTTTCAACGCATCGGTCAGTCATTTGGCGCTGCGCAATTCGCGGCGAAGGATCTTGCCGACATTGGTCTTGGGCAATTCGTCCCTGAACTCGATGTATTTCGGCAACTTGTAGCCGGTGAGGTTCTGCCGGCAGTACCGTCCGACGTCCTCTTCGGTCAGCGTCGGTTCGCTCCTGACCACAAACACCTTGATCGCTTCACCCTGTTTCTCGTCGGCAACCCCGACGGCGGCGCATTCAACCACGCCTGGACACAGGGAAATGACGTTCTCCAGCTCATTGGGGAACACATTGAAGCCACTGACCAGGATCATGTCCTTTTTCCGGTCCACGATTGTGGTGTAGCCGGCAGCATCCATGACGCCGATGTCACCGGTGCGCAGGAAACCATCGGCGGTGAAAGCCGCAGCGTTTTCCTCGGGTTGCTGGTAGTACCCGGGCATGACGTTCGGGCCCTTGATGCAGATTTCCCCAGCCTCGCCCTGCGCAACGGTGCGGCCCGCATCGTCCTTGATGGTCAGGTCGATGCCGGGCAGCGGCAGCCCGATGCTGCCGGAGAACTTGCTTGCCAGCACTGGGTTGTTGGTGCCGATCGCGCAGGTTTCGCTCATGCCCCAGCCTTCCACCATGACGCAGCCGGTCACTTCCTGCCACTGACGGGCCGTTCCGGCGGAAGCCGCCATCCCCCCAGCCTGGGAGACGCACAGTTGCGAAAAATCGACCGACCTGAACTGCGGATGCTGCAGCAGTGCGTTGAACAGCGTGTTGACCGCGGGTAGCAGGTGGAACGGCCGCTTTCTCAGCACTTCGATGAACTTGCCGAAGTCGCGCGGGTTTGGAATGAGTGTCAGGTGCGAACCCCATCGGATCGCGAGCATGCAAAGCGTGAGCGCGAAGATGTGGTAAAGCGGCAGTGCTGCAATGCTGTTGGTCTTGCTGACGTCGCCGATCCGTTTCAGCGCCGGCGTGAACCAGGCCTCGGCCTGCAGAATCGCGGCGACGATGTTGCGGTGCGTCAGCACAGCGCCTTTCGACAGACCAGTCGTTCCGCCTGTGTACTGCAGGAATGCCACCGAGTCGAGCGATTGTGCGACCGGCCTCATGGCCAGGCGGGCGCCTTGGGCGACAGCCCGGTTGAACGGCGTCACCTGACGTCCGCCGGTCAACGGCAGCTTGTACGCCGGCACCATTTTGGCAAGGTGCCGCACCGCAAAAGTGATCCAGCCGCCGAACCAGACACCGAGCAGGTCGCCCATCGAAGCCATCACCACGTGCTTGACGTCGGTCCGGTCGATCACCTCTTCCAGCGTCGCTGCGAAGTTTTCAAGGATCACAATCGCGGTCGCCCCCGAGTCTTTCAGCTGATGTTCCAGCTCACGCGCGGTGTACAGAGGATTCAGGTTGACGCAGGTGTAGCCGGCCCGCAAGACTGCAGCCAGGGTGACTGCGAACTGCGGAATATTGGGGAGCATGATGGCGACGCGGGCGCCAGGCTCGAGTCCCTGGGCCTGCAGCCAGGCCCCGAAGGCTGCCGAGAGCTCGTCGAGCTGGCGGTACGACATCCAGCGTTCCATGCAGACCGAAAACGGGTTGGACGCATGCTTGCGGAATGACTCTTCCAGCAGGTGCGTGAGCGAACGGTACTGCTCCGGCTGGACATCGTGCGGCACGCCCTCGGGATAGTTCTTCAGCCAGGATTTTTCCATTGCATGCTCCTTGGACGCAATTGTCGAAGCAGGGGCCTGGATCGGTTAGCGGGCTTGTCCTAAGGTGCCGGCCGGAAGGTCACGCGCGGGACAAGGGTGCGCGTTGACTGGACAAGCGGCCGACTTCTTCCCCGGGCCAAGATAGGATCTCGCATGTCCCGCCCGCGCTCCGCGCTCGCCCAGATGCAGCAATTCCTGACGCTGGTGCTGCTGGCTGCCGCGCTTGGATGGCTGGCCTGGTCCTGGGGTCGATCGGTCTGGATCGGGTGCGCTGGGTTCGCGCTCATCGCCGTTGCTTATTCCGGGTTTCTGGCGCTCGAATTCCTGGCGCTGCGTTTCGTCAACCGCAACGACGCAGCTGTGCGGCCGACATGGGGCGCCCTGTCTCGCGCCTGGCTGGGCGAAACCCTGCAAGGCCCGCGCGTTTTCTGCTGGCGCCAGCCATTCCGGTGGAGGGCAGTTCCCGACCGTGTGGCGGCCCAACCTGAGCTGCGCGGCCGCCGCGGGGTGGTCTTCATCCACGGCTTCGTATGCAATCGAGGCTTCTGGACGCCCTGGCTCAGGGTGCTGGAGCGCAGCAGTCACGCTTTCGCAGCGGTGAATCTCGAGCCCGTGTTCGGATCGATCGACGACTATGTGCCCATCATCGATCGAGCCGTCGCAGCTGTGACGCAGGCAAGTGGATTGCCACCAATGCTGGTTTGCCACAGCATGGGCGGACTCGCAGCGAAAGCCTGGCTGCGGGCGGGACCAGGAGCTGCGGTGCACCATATCGTCACCATCGGCACGCCGCACGGCGGAACCTGGCTCGCGCAATGGAGCCGCGCGCCCAATGCCCGGCAGATGAGGGTCGGGAGCGACTGGCTGCGCGGGCTCGATGCACAGGGCACGCGGCAGCCAGAGACCGGCTTCACCTGCTGGTACTCGAACTGCGACAACATCGTCTTGCCCGCCTCGGCGGCAACCTTGCGCGGCGCGGACAACCGATTGGTGTGCGGGGTGGCGCATGTCGACCTCGCGTTCCGGCCTGAAGTGATCGCCGCCACTCTGGCACTGCTCTGTCAAGACTGAAGTCGCTTGTGAATTTGTCACAGGAAATTCGGCGTTATTCCCTCCTTTCCTCCTGCCGTTCTTCCTAAGCTCAGGCTCATCACAGGTGAGGGATTGAACATGGAACTTCTTGCAGATGGCGTTTACTCCGGCGGCAACCCGCTGCGGGACGGAAAAAATGGAGCGGGGTCCGGATTGGCCCTGTTGATGGATGAACTGGCATACGGCGTCATGGTCACGAGTCTGGAAAATCAGGTGCTGCACGCAAACCAGGCAGCGCGCAATGAACTGGCGCGGCGGCGCGTGCTGGGGGTCCGCAACCAGCTGCTGTACAGCTGCGCACCGGAAGATGGCAAAACCCTGCAGGAAGCGCTGATCAAGGCCGGCCAAGGCAAGCGAAGCCTGATCACCTTGTCGGAGCCGGATGGATTTCGCCTGACGATGGCGGTGATTCCGCTGCGCGCAGACGATCCGTCGGCACCAGGCAAGGCGGCGTTCATGTTTGCCAGGCCATCGGTCTGCGAATCGCTGATGCTCTGCTTTTTTGCGCGCAGCCATGGGCTGACGGCAACGGAGGAGCTGGTGCTGGGCATCCTGTGTCAGGGGTATTCGGCGCCTCAGGCTGCAGCCCAGCTCAAGGTCGCGGTCTCCACGATCCGCAGCCATGTGCGCAGCCTTTGCGCCAAGACCCGCTCCAGCGGTGTGCGCGAGCTGGTGAACCGGGTGGCGGTTCTTCCTCCGGTTGCGCCGACTTTGCGGCACGAAGTGATGCACTGAGCACGCAGGCCCCGCCAGGCGAGCCATGCTAGAGTGGTTCGCGAATTGGGGAAGACACGATGCCTGCGCCGACTCAATCAGGAAACCCGGAAGGACTGATCGTCCAGTTGAAACCCCAGTTGCGTCCGCTGGCCGTGCGTGGCGCCGTGCGCAGCTACAAGAAAAACAGCGTCATCATCAACGAGGGCGACGTCGGCGAATCCCTTTTTGTCCTGCTGCAAGGGCGCGTCAAGGTTTATGCGACGGACGACACCGGCCGCGAGATCACCTACGGCACCATCGACACAGGCGACTATTTCGGCGAAATGTCGCTTGACGGCGGACCGCGCTCCGCATCGGTCATTACGCTTGAACCCTGTGTCTGTTCTGTCGTCACGCGCAACTCGGTCCGCGAGCACCTGGTCGCGCAGCCGGATTTCGCGATGGACCTCGTGACGCAGGTCATCCGGCGGGCCCGCTCGGCCACCGAGACCGCGCGCCAGATGGCATTGCTCGACGTCTACGGCCGGGTCATCTCGACGCTGGAGAATGAGGAGGGGCCGGGCCGGCCGGAGGCTCCGGTCCTGCTGCAGCAGATTACCCACCAGAGCATTGCCAGCCGCGTGGGGGCTTCGCGGGAAATGGTCAGCCGGCTGCTCAAGGACCTCGAAAAAGGCGGCTACCTTGCGCTCGGGGTCAAGAAGATCACGCTGCTCAGAAAGCTGCCCGCCCGCTGGTAGCCCGGCCCGTGCGCCGCATCGTTACAGCTGGTTGAAGATTTTCCGGGTGAGCTGCGGCGTGGCGTCGCTGGTGCCGACCATCCGCACGGCGCTGCCGCTGCGGCTGCCGGCGGCCCCAAGGCCGAGAAGAATCGCGTTTTCATCGCTGCACGCTTGCGTCTCTGGCAGCTTGACGACCCCTGCGCGGCCAGGGCGCGCCTGGTCCGGGTCGGGGCGCCGGGGGGAATAGCGCGCCCATGCCGGCCCCGAAACCCGTGTGCCTCCAGTCGAGTCGATTCCGGCGCCGGTTGCAATGCTGTTGAAGCTGCCGCTGCGTCGGATCGGAGTCGGGCTGGCCGGTTGGTCGACGAAGGACCCCGGATTGCCGCTGCTGTCGTAGTCGCGGTCCTCGAAGTGGGACTGCAGCGCGCCGGTTCGCACGCCGATGATCTCGTCATCGCGTTCGACGTATGCGTCGAAGACGATCCCCAGGGGGCCGGCGTTGCTGACCGTGACCTTCCATACGCCGGAAGGTGCGGTGACGGTGGAAGGATCGAATGCGAACGAGGGAGCAACCGCGACCAGCGCGCAGGTCCCGTTGTCCCCGGTGGCGACAGCCCTGGGGAAGATGAGCGCGCAAGCCGGACGGGCAGCGCCGGGAGTCCACATGCCTGACTGACCCCATGCCAGCGACGGCAGGTCGCCGTGCCCGGGTGGCGTCACCTGCACCGTGACGTTTTCAGCGCCTCCGGCAATCCAGATCTCCAGGAAGTTCTGGGTCTTGTCTCCCGGTTGCCCGCACCAGTGCAGGGTGACGGACTCGTTGGGCCCCAGACTTTGATTCGCATGCATGCGGCTCTGGTAAGCATTGCTCGCCGGCAGCACGATGCGCAGCGCACCGCTTTTCAGGGCAATCAGCTGGGCCATTGCAGCCTCCAGGACCGAGCTGCCATCGTGCGGTCCGGCCAGGGTGCCCCAACTCAGATTCACGGCGACCCGGGTGTTCTGGGCGCAGCGCGACAGGATGTACATCAGCCCGTCCATGATGTGGACCGTCATGGACCCGCCCGAGGTGTCGACGACCGTCGGCCAGTCCAGTTGCACGGCGACGATGTCGCAGCGGCTGGCGTCGTCGTTCGCCGGGGCCCAGCTCGGCGGAGCTCCCGGATCGGGCGGCACGCCTGCGATGCGGCCCAGGGCCGAGCGCGGACCACATGCGATGTCCAGCACGTGGGTGCCGTGGTTCAGCCTCTTGTTCAGCTCCATCCCCATGTCGAAGTGCTGGTAGACAGCGGTTTCGTCGACCAGACCATCGTAGGTCTGAACGTCCATGACGGCCTGAATCTCCTGGGCAGCCAGTTCATGGCCGTACCCCAGCTCCTGGGGTGCCTGGCCCACGCCAGCGAGGTCCTGGCGCCAGAAATAGCGGGTCCGGACGCGGCCTGCCTGGAGGAAGTTGGCGTGGGCGAATGCCAGGCCGCCGTCAATCAGGCCGATCACCTTGCCTGTCAGCAACTCCGGTGGCTGGACTGGCCCTGGCGATCCGGATGGTTCCTGGTCGTCGCCATGCGCTCCGGCGGGCAGCCCCAATTCATGGCGCCGGATCAGGGACCGCAATCGGGCGGAAGTGCGAAGCTCCTGGTAGAACGTGGGCCGGACCCGGGCCGTGCAGTAGCGCAGTCCGACGGGCGCAACGGACGAGCCATAGACTGCGGGGACGCGCAGCCATTCGGCGCTGGAAGCCCGCAGCAGGGCGTCGACCGTCGCGCCTTCCGCCAGCTCGATCAGGATTGGCAGCCAGCGCGGCGGTTCGGTCAGGCCATAGCTGGCGAACTGGTCCGCCTCGGCCCAGATGAGGTAGGGATCGAAGTCTTCCGTGGCATCCGCCTGGGCCCAGTCGATGCCGGTGAAGCCCCCGGTGGGCAGGTCAGTCCATTGCATGGCCACACCTCAGGTAGGGAGCGCCCATTCCTGGGCCGCCTTGCCCCACATGAATTTGAGGATGGGCGATGGGGCGACGGGGTGCGGTGCCGACAGCATCTGGTAATACCCGCTCGCGGACAGCTGGTCCGGCATCGGGACCCGGGGATCGAAGTCCAGCGCGCTGCCGCCGGGACCCTCGAACAGGCGGCCGTCGAATCCGCGCTCTGCGACCGCGCTGCCCTGGCAGCGCGCGACCATGAACTCGGCCAGCGAAGTTCCCAGCAACCGGCCGACAGCGCTGTCGACTGGAAAGTGCAAGCCGGCGACGGTGCGGTTGACTGCGATTCGCGCAGCTAGCCGCTCGAGCTGTTCGCGGTACTGTGGGGCATTGGGCAGCAGCGCCTGCAGTAGCCGGCAGGTGAGATACGCCTCGGTCGCGTGGCCGCTGGGCCAGCTCGCGTGGCCGGGTGTCGGAATCAATGGCTGGATCTGCGGTGACATTTCCACAGGCCGTACGACGGCCATCGCATGCTTGATTCTCATCTCCACATGCGTAGCCAGGGACATGGCGAGATCGACGAGCTCGGCCGTGTAGCGGTGCCGGTGCGGGGTCATGCCAATGATCGACGCCCAGAAGGCACCGCCGCCGTGGAGCTGCGACAGCACTTCCGCCGCACGGTCTTCCCGCAACTCCGAGTAGGTTGCGACCAGATCCAGTTGCTGCAGGAAGACTTTTTCGCTCGGGCGGGTCAGGTGCGCCAGCCACACGTTGTCCAGCGCAGCGGCGTCGAGGTTGACGAACCCGAGCGTGACCGACTTCTGGCTCTGGTCGAATTCGAAATGCAGACCGGAAAGCAATTCCATTTCACAGATTGCCATCCGCGGTCCGGCAGCCCAGGAGGCCAGACGACGCGGTTCGTCCAGCGGCTCGGGCAACCAGGGCGGCTGCGACGGGTGCCGATGGAAAGCGCCGCCGAACGGACCTGCCAATGCAGCCCGATTGGTGTCCAGCGCATGCGCCTCAAGCGAGGGGTCGGTGCCATCGCCGCCGACGGGTGCGGCGCCATGACCCGTGCCGTAGCCGCCGTACCCTCCGCCCATCCCGCTCATGTCGGTCTCCCAGGTTATTCCGGCACGCCCAATATCCGCATGGCTGCTGCGCACCGTTGCCGGGTCACGCTCGCCCCGCTGCCGATCGACAGGTAGGACGACACGGTCAGGCCCGGCTCTTCCAGCAGCAGCGAACGCAGGGTCTGCCGGGCTTCGTCCGGGCGGCCGCATTCGACCTGCGCAGTGAGCAGCACCCGCAGCGTCGGAGAGTGGTGGCGGTTGGCCTTGAGGGACTGGCGGGCATGCACGATGGCCCGCTCATGCTGGTTGTTGGTCAGCAGCGCGGAACTCAGGAGCAGGTCGAAGTAGTAGCGCAGTGGATCGATCGGCGACAAGGTCTGGGCGAATTCGACTTCCGCGATCGAATCTTCGGCAGCGCCCCACATCGTCGAGAGGACGCTTTTGAACAGCCAGGCCATCGGCTCGTTCGGGTTGGCGTCGATCGCACGGATCAGGCGCTGGGTTGCCGTGGCACCGTCACCGAGCAACTGGCAGTGGACGTAACCTTCCACGGCCAGCGTCAGGGCGTTTTCCGGCTCGCTGTCCAAAGCCCGCCGGGTCTGCTCCAGGGCCAGCTGCGTGTCGCGTCGCGGCGAGTCGCTCAGGCCCCGGATGATCCGCATCACATGCCATTTTGCCAGCCATGCGCGCGGACTTGCAATCCGCGAATGACGCTCGATCAGGGCGTCGAGCGCCTGCCGGCTGCGTTCGAAGTCCCGCACCGACGACCGATGCATCATCGCGATGCCACCGAGCAGGAGCGAACTGCTGTCCAGCCGCGGCAGGGGTTGAAGCCGCGACTGTCTGATTTCGGCATCGAGCAATGCACGCGCCGTGGCCTTGGCCACTTGATTGATCAGCTCGCTCTGCGCCTGCAGCAGGTCCGCCGTGTCTCCCGAAAGGCGATCGGCCCAGACGATTTCCTTTTTTCGCGCGTCGGCGAGTTCCGCCAGGATCAGGATCTTGCCGCCACTCGCAACGTAGCTGCCGGACAGGACAAAGGAGGCATCCAGGCGCGCACAGACGTCCGGCAGGCTGCCCGCACGGCCGCGAAATGCAGTCGTCGAGAGGCGGGAGATGACGCGGATGTCCGCGCTGCGCGAGAGCTGGGCGATCACCCCATCGGCAATGAGCTCGCCGATGACGAAGTGTTCGGGCTCGTTGCTGCGTGTTTCGAACGGGATGACGGCGACGGTCGGCCGGAAATCTGGAGGCGCTCCCTCGCGGTCCGGTACGACGCGCGCGTGGCCGACCGGCGTGAGGCGGTAGCAACGGACCGGTTCGCTCACATGTTTGAGGTGGCACTCGCCCAGGTCTTCCAGCTCCGCATCGAGACCGGCAGTCAGCTGGTCGCGAAGCGTTGCAGTGACAACGATCTCGCCCGGACCCGCCAGGGTGGCAATGCGCGCCGTGAGGTTGACATCGCTGCCGTAGATGTCATGGCGGTCGACTACGAATTCCGCCAGATGACCGCCCATGCGCAAGTGGAGCGCCCGGGCTGGAGCCGCTTCGCTGGCGTGCCGTATCAGTTTCTGCATCTCGAACGCCGCCGCCGCGCATCGCTGTCCATCGGAAAATTCAAGCATCAGTCCATCGCCGAGGCTCTTGACCAGCCGACCGCCGTAAAGCGGGAGCAACCGGTCCACCGTCTCATGGACGAAGCGCTGCCAGCGCTGCACGAATCCATCCTCGTCTTCTTCCATCAAGCGCACCGACTCCACCACATCCACCACCAGCAACACCTTGGTATGACGGGGCAACGCGAATGAAATATCGATGGTGAGGGAGTCCATGGTGAGAAGGCGCGGCGCGCGAACTTCCACATTCTGGAGGAGGATGCCCCGCCAGCAAATACCCCCGGCCCCTTTTTGCCTTGGGGCCCGGCAACTGTTGTGCACGCGCCATGGCCGCGTGCCCGCTGTTTCAGGCCGGGAGTTCCGGGAGGTCCTTCACCCGCTGGTAGAGCGGCCTGAAGTCGGGCGCAGTCTTGTCGAACAGCTCCTGAAAGCCGTCGATGACGAAGTAGGTCGGCTGGTAGCTGTCGATCTTGTAGCGGGTGCGCATGACCCGCTCCAGGTCCAGCGGCAACCGGCGCGGCTGCGGGCTGCAGACGGAATGCCGCAGTTCGCCGCCGGAGCTCAGGATTCCGGCGCCAGAGGCCCGGATTTCGTTCGCTTGCCGGATCAGCCCGAATTCGATGGTGTACCAGTACAGCCGGCTGAGCAGTTCGCAGGCTCCGAGGCGGTGGGCCTTGAGGCCTCCCTTGCCGTATTCCTGCAGATGGTCGGCGAAAATCGGGTTGAACAACAGGGGCACATGGCCGAACAGGTCGTGGAACACGTCGGGCTCCACGATGTAATCGAATTCTTCGGGGGTGCGGATCCAGTCGGTGACCGGAAACCGGCGGTTCGCCAGCAAGGTGAAAAATGGCACCTCGGGGATCAGGCCCGGCACGGCGACCACTTCCCATCCGGTGGCCTGGCGCAGCCGGTGGTTGACCTCATCGAAGTGCGGAATCCGGTCCTTCGCGCCCAGCGCCGGCAGGGCGCGGATGAATTCGTCGCAGGCCAGCCCGGGCAGCATTGCCTCCTGCCGCTCGTACAGGCGGCGGTAGGTGTCGTGGTCGGCCGCGGTGTACGCGAAATGATGCTGGGTGCAGGTGTAGTCAGGGCGGGCCCTGGCGTAGTCGCCGCGCGGGGGGCGTTCGCTGGCTCCATAGACAACCGGTTCGGCGGCCATGTGGTCGTCCTGCGGCTCAGGCGGCAGTGCCGGCTTCGAGCACCCCCCGTCGTATCTGGTCGAGTTCCATGGTTTCGAACAGGGCCTTGAAATTCCCCTCGCCGAAGCCCTCGTTGCCCTTGCGCTGGATGAACTCGAAAAAAATCGGGCCGAGCTGGTTTTCGCTGAAGATCTGCAACAGCAGTTCACCGGGCTTGCCGTCGACGAGGATATTGCGCTGCTGAAGCGCGGCGACGCTCTCACCCAGGCCCGGGATTCGCCCGGGAAGAAGCTCGTAGTAGGTCGCGCTGGTGTCGAGCAGCTTGACGCCGGCCAGCTGCAGCGCGTCTACCGTCGCATACAGGTCGGTGGCGCCCAGGGCGATGTGCTGGATGCCTTCGCCGTGGTACTTGTCCAGGTATTCCTGAATCTGGCCGGCCTTTTCGTTGCCCTCCTCGTTGATCGGGATCCGGATCTTGCCGCACGGGCTGGTCATCGCCTTGCTCTTGACGCCGGTGGCCTGACCTTCGATGTCGAAGTAGCGGATCTCGCGGAAGTTGAAGAGGCGCTCATAGAACTGCGACCACTCGCCCATCCGGCCCCGATGCACGTTATGGGTCAGGTGGTCGATGTACGTGAGGCCAAAACCGGCGGGATTGAGAGCCTGCTTCGAGTCCATGCCGGGCAGGGCCTCGAAGTCGACGTCGTAAAAACCGATGTTGCCGATGTCGCTGTCCCTGGCGCCGTTCTTGCCGCGCCAGCGGTCGACCAGGTAGATCAGGCTGTCGCCGATGCCCTTGATGGCCGGGATGTTCAATTCGCCCGGGCCGGCGACGCCGGCATAGCCCCAGGCCCCAAGCCCGATCGCGCGCTCGTAGGCGGCCTTGGCGTCCTGAACCCGGAAGGCGATCGCGCAGATGCTGGGGCCGTGCTGGCGGGCAAAGCGCTGCGCAAACGAGTCCGGCTCGGCGTTGACAATGAAGTTGATCCCGCCCTGGCGATAAAGAGTGACATTCTTGTGGCGATGGCGCGCAACCGGCTTGAATCCCATCCGCTCGAACAGCTCGCCCATGACTTTCGGATCCGGGGCGGCGTACTCGATGAATTCGAAGCCGTCGGTCCCCATCGGGTTGGCGATGACGGGGGCGGAGTCGGTGGCTTGCTCGGGCAGGGAAGCGTGCATGGCGGCTCCGTTGGCAGGCCTTCACTGTAGCCCGCAGTCACCCCGTCGAGGCTGCTGCGCATGGCCTGATGTAACAAAGATCGTTGGTGCTATTTATTCAGGAGCTATCAGTCCATGATCAGTCAAGCAGGAACCGGCTTTCGAGGGTATTTAGGTAGAACTACCTGACCGCGCCCCAAACCTGTTCAACAGGCTTTCTTAATTAGGGATAACCCGTATATTGATGGCATGTCCGAAACGCCCGCCAAGACCATCAGTCCGGTCATTGTTCCCATCCGTTCGCTCGGCCCCGGCCACCGCGACCGGATCTCCACGCACCTGATGGCGCTGGACAGGGACGACCGGTATCTGCGTTTTGGCTACATTGCCACTGACGAGCAGATCGCGCGGTACGTCTGCGGCCTCGATTTCGACCGGGACGAGATTTTCGGCATCTACAACCGCAAGCTGGAACTGATCGCGATGGCGCACCTGGCCGTCTCGCAGGAACCCGAGCATCGCGCCTGCGGCGAGTTCGGCGTATCGGTGCTGAAGAAAGCCCGCGGCCGGGGCTACGGCACGCGCTTGTTCGAGCGGGCGGTCATTCATGCGCGAAACGAAGGAGTGGACATGATGTTCATCCACGCGCTGAGCGAGAACACAGCGATGATCCGGATTGCCCGCCACGCCGGCGCCACGCTCGAGCGCGCCGGGTCGGAAACGGATGCCTATCTACGGATGCCTCCAGCCACGCTGGACAGCCGGATGAGCGAAATTGTCGAAGAGCAGCTGGCCCAGACCGACTACCGCCTGAAAGTACAGGCGCGCAGGTTCCGGGACTTCCTGACCGGCTTGCAGAAGGCCCGACGCGGCCTGCAGGGCGACAGTCACAAGCCGGCAGGCTGAATTCGACCCGCTGCGGGCGCTCCCGCCGGGGCGTGAATCCGCTATCCTAGACGTCCCTCCACCACCGCACGTCCTGCAATCTAGGCCTGTGTCCGACCCGCACCCTGCGCGCGCTTTCAGCGAGAAGGAAGGCAAGCGCACTTTCCTGCAAAAAATTGCCGAATTCATCCACCCGGGACCGGATTCGAAGGCCGAGCTGATCGAGACGCTGGCCGATGCGCAGGACAACGACATCATCGGCGCCGAGTCGCGCGTGATGCTTGAGGGGGTGATCCGGATGGCGGACCAGACCGCCGGTGAAGTGATGGTCGCGGCGCCGCGGATGGACCTGATCAACATCGATTCCTCTTACGACGAAATCCTCAACGTCGTGATCGACACGGCGCACTCGCGCTTTCCGGTGTACGAAGGGGAGCGCGAAAACATCATCGGAATCCTGCTGGCCAAGGACCTGCTGAAGCTGCACCGGGCGCCGGAGCTGAACATCCGGGCGTTGTTGCGTCCCGCGACCTTCGTGCCGGAGAGCAAGGGGCTGAACGACCTGTTGCGCGAATTCCGCGGCAATCGCAACCACCTGGCCATTGCCATCGACGAATTCGGACGGGTCGCGGGGCTGATCACCATCGAAGACGTGCTCGAGCAGATCGTCGGCGAGATCGAAGACGAATTCGACATCCCCGAGGACGAAGGGGACATCTTCGGGCTGTCCGACCGCACCTACCGGGTCAGTGGCGACACCTCGATCGAGCGGGTCAGCGAATCATTCGCCGTCGCGCTCGCGCCGACCGACGGCGTCCAGGCCTTCGACACCATCGGCGGCCTGATCGCCCACGAAATGGGGCATGTTCCCAAACGCGGGGAACACCATGCGATGGCAGGCCTGAACTTTGTGGTGCTGCACACCAAAGGCGGCGCGGTGCGCTGGTTCAAGGTGTCGCCAGTGCCCGACGAAGACCAGACGGGTTGAGCTCGCCGGTGCCGCGGGTGGTCCCTTTCGCCGTTGCGCTGCTTGCCGGCCTGGCGCAGGCAGTGTCGATCGCCGCTTTCTGGAGCGGCCAGCCCCAGTGGTGGCTGCAATTGCTGTCGCTCGCAGTGCTGGCATGGCAGCTGGGGCGCGACGGCAGTCCGAGGCGCGCGTTTCTGCTGGCGTGGATGTTCTCGACCACCTGGCAGACAGCGGTTTATTGGTGGCTCTTCATCTCATTGCACACCTATGGCGGGCTGGCGGCCCCGCTTGCGGTCCTCGCAGTGGTCGGACTGGCCGCATTTCTCAGCCTGTACTACGCCCTCGCCGGGGCCTTGTTTTGCGTGGTGGCCCGCGCGAGTCGTGGTTGGGGCCCTCTGGTTTTCGCTGCGCTGTGGACGCTTGGCGAACTGCTGCGGGTGACTCTCTTCACCGGCTTTCCGTGGGGCGCCGGCGGCTACGCGCACCTCGGCGGCCCGTTGGCTGGCTACGCACCCTGGATCGGTGTCCACGGCATGACCTTTGCCGCAGCGTTCGTGGCGGCGGCTGTTGCTGGTGCCCTGCAGCGCCCCAGCGCCGCCGCGGCGGGCCTCGCTGTTATGGCGCTGGGGCTCGCATTGCCGCTCGCCGGCGAGTTCAGCACCAGTTCCGGCCGCCTCGCAGTCACCTTGCTGCAGGGAAACATCCCGCAGGACGAGAAGTTCCAGCGCGGCAGCGGCATTCCGCTGGCGCTGGAATGGTACGGTCGCCAGCTGCAGGAGGCGACCACGCCCCTCGTGGTGGCGCCGGAGACAGCCATCCCGCTGTTGCCGAAACAGCTGCCCGACGGCTACCTGGCTGCCGTGTCGAAGCGGTATTCGGCCGGCACGCAGGCGGCACTGATCGGCATTCCGCTGGGCAGCCTGTCCGATGGCTATTCCAATTCGGTGATCGGCCTCAAACCGGGAGCGCCGGACTACCGCTATGACAAGCACCATCTGGTGCCGTTCGGTGAATTCATCCCGCCGCTGT
Organism: Ramlibacter sp.; assembly: GCA_025351615.1. Taxonomy (GTDB): domain Bacteria; phylum Pseudomonadota; class Gammaproteobacteria; order Burkholderiales; family Burkholderiaceae_C; genus Ramlibacter. Next base: position 14,430 of record JANXVP010000083.1, read on the forward strand.
TCCGCTGGTTCACCGAGATGATGAATATTCCGCTGGGGGACTTCAACCGCGGAGCCGTCGGCCAGCCGTCATTCGACTGGGGCGGCCAGCGCTTTGCGCCGAACATCTGCTACGAGGACCTGTTCGGCGAAGAACTGGGCCGCCGGTTCGGGGACGCAGCGACTGCGCCGACGGTGTTCGTCAATGTCAGCAATATCGGCTGGTTCGGCAACACGATCGCGATCGACCAGCATCTGCAGATCAGCCGGCTGCGGGCGCTGGAGTTCGAGCGGCCGATGCTGCGTGCCACCAACACCGGTGCCACGGTCATCATCGATCACCATGGCCAGGTGACGTATTCCCTGCAACGCTTCATTCGCGGCGTGCTGACCGGCGAGGTCGAAGGTCGCAATGGCATCACGCCCTATGCGTGGTGGGTATCGCGCGTCGGCCTGTGGCCGCTGTGGCTGCTTTTCAGCGCAATTGTCGCCATCGCCCTGTGGCGGCGGGGTCGCGCGGGCCCGCGCCCGTAAAATCAGTCGTTTGCCCGCGTACCATCTTCCATGTTGACCTTCCAGCAGATCATCCTGACCTTGCAGTCCTACTGGGACGCGCAAGGCTGCGCGCTGCTCCAGCCCTATGACATGGAAGTCGGCGCTGGCACGTCGCATACCGCGACCTTCCTGCGCGCGCTCGGTCCCGAGCCCTGGAAGGCCGCCTATGTCCAGCCGAGCCGCCGGCCCAAGGACGGCCGCTACGGCGAGAACCCCAACCGGCTGCAGCACTACTACCAGTACCAGGTCGTGCTAAAGCCCGCGCCCGCCGACATCCTGGAGCTGTATCTCGGCTCGCTGCAGGCCCTCGGGTTCGACTTGAAGAAGAACGACGTCCGCTTCGTCGAGGACGACTGGGAAAATCCCACGCTCGGCGCCTGGGGGCTGGGCTGGGAAGTCTGGCTCAATGGCATGGAAGTGACGCAGTTCACCTACTTCCAGCAGGTGGGCGGCATCGACTGCAAGCCGATCACCGGCGAGATCACCTACGGCCTGGAGCGCCTCGCGATGTACCTGCAGGGCGTGGACAACGTTTACAACCTCAAATGGACCGACAAGCTCTCGTATGGCGACGTTTACTTGCAGAACGAGAAGGAGCAGTCGGCGTACAACTTCGAACACAGCGATGCGGAATTCCTGTTCACCGCTTTCGGCGCGCATGAGAAGCAGGCGAAGTACCTGGTCGAGCAGCAACTTGCCTTGCCGGCGTACGAGCAGGTGCTGAAAGCGGCGCACAGTTTCAATCTGCTGGATGCGCGGGGCGCCATCAGCGTGACCGAACGCGCAGCCTACATCGGCCGCATTCGCAACCTGGCACGCAGCGTGGCCCAGAGCTACTCCGACAGCCGGGAGCGGCTGGGCTTCCCGATGGCGCCGCGCGAGTGGGTGGCGCAGATGCAGAAGAAGGCAGCGTAGCGATGGGCACGCAAAACCTGCTGGTCGAGCTATTCGTCGAAGAGCTACCGCCCAAGGCGCTGAAGAAGCTCGGCGAGGCTTTCGCCGCGACTTTGTTCGAACAACTCAAGGCGCAGAGCCTGGTCACGGTGGAATCCAAGCTCAGCTCTTTTGCTTCGCCACGTCGCCTCGCAGCCCACGTCACCGCGGTGTCCGCACAGGCCCGCGACAAGTCCGTGTCGCAGAAGCTGATGCCGGTCAGCGTCGGGCTGGATTCCTGCGGCAATGCAACCCCTGCGTTACTGAAAAAGCTGCAGGCGCTTGGCGCCGATCCGTCCGCTGTCAAAGGCCTGAAGAAGGCGTTGGACGGCAAGGCCGAGGCATTGTTCTACGACAGTACCGTCAAGGGGGCGACACTGGCCGAAGGCCTGCAGAAGGCTCTCGACGAAGCGATCGCCAGGTTGCCGATCCCGAAAGTCATGATCTACCAGCTGGCGGACGGCTGGAGCGACGTCAAGTTTGTCCGGCCGGCGCATTCGCTGGTGGCGCTGCATGGGAGTGAAGTCGTCGCGATCGAGGCCCTCGGCCTGAAGGCCGGCAACGCGACCCGTGGCCATCGCTTCGAGGCCACCGTCGATCCCGTGCGACTGAAAGATGCCGACAGCTATGCCGCCACCCTGGAAGCAGAAGGCGCAGTCATCGCCAGCTTCGAAGCGCGGCGCGCCGAGATCGTGCGTCAGCTCGCCGCAGCGGCTTCGAAGGTGGGCGGCGGAGCGCGCGTGATCGACGACGCCGCGCTGCTCGACGAGGTCACCGGCCTGGTCGAGCGGCCGAACGTGCTGACCTGCCTGTTCGAAACTGAATTTCTCGACGTGCCGCAGGAATGCCTGATCCTCACGATGAAGGCCAACCAGAAGTACTTTCCGCTGCTGGACGGCCAGGGCAAGCTGACCAACCGGTTTCTGGTGGTCAGCAACATTCGTCCCGACGATACGAGTGCCGTGATCCAGGGCAACGAGCGCGTGGTGCGGCCCCGGCTGGCCGAC
>JANXVP010000181.1 GCA_025351615.1 Ramlibacter sp.
GTCACCATGCCGTCGGCCGGCGTGTTGCGCAGCAAGTCCTCCTTGCTGCGGCGGTTGCGCTGGGCAGCGACGGCGAGCGCCCCGTACTCGATGAACGAGCCGTCATCGCACAGTTGCGCAATGTTCTCGCGCGCGCTGCGCAGTCCGAGTGCGTGGCGCTTGGCCATCGCCTCCGGCCGACTGGCGTCGACCGTGGCCGTGTGGCGGTCGATCACGCGCTGCAGGTCCGGTCGGGCAACGCTGCCCGCGCGTCCAGCTGTCTGCTGGCTCGTCTGCGGCGTTGCGGGGGTCACGGTCGCCGGGTCAGCAGCGGTCCGCACCGCGACCCACAACAGATCTCCCACGTTGACGGTGTCGCCGACGGCGAAGAGCAGCTCGCGGACCGTGCTGTCCGCGGGCGCGCGCATCTCGTGTTCCATCTTCATCGCCTCGAGGATCAGCACCAGGTCGCCCGCACGCACTGTGTCCCCCGGACGAACTTGCCACGCGACGATCTGGGCCTGCAGCGGAGCGCGGAGTTCGGTCATGTGGCGATTGTGACAAGAGGTTGTCATTGCGGACTCGATCCGGGAGCCATCCCTCGGCAATAATCGTCGCCATGACTTCCTTCGTTCCCCTGATCGACCTGACGCGCGGTGGCACGCTGGAATGTCAGCATGCCGGCGCCATCGCCGTGGTCGACCGGCATGGCAAGCTGCTGGCGCAGGCGGGCGATCCGCACTGGATGACGTTCACCCGCTCCACGCTCAAGGCCTTGCAGGCGCTGCCGTTCATGGAAGCGGGCGGCCCGCGGCATTTCGGCTTTAGCGACCGGGACGTCGCGATGCTCTGCGCCAGCCACAGCGGAGAGGCGATGCACGTGGCGCAGGTGCAGAGCATTCTGGACAAGGCAGACGTCAGCTACAAGCGGCTGCAGTGCGGCTGCCATGTCCCGTATTTCGTGACGGACGGTGTCGGCCCCGAGCCCGCGCATTACGACGAGCGCAACCACAACTGCAGCGGCAAGCACTCGGGCTTTCTCGCCTACTGCGTGCAGCACGGACTGCCGCTGGACGACTATCTCGAGCCCGCGCATCCGTTGCAGCAGGCCGTACGGCAGCATGTCGCACGTGCCGCCGGGTTGACGCCCGAGCAGCTGCGTGCCGGTATCGACGGCTGCTCGGCGCCCAACTACGCGATGCCGCTCTCCAGCCTGGCACTAGCCTATGCGCGGCTGGCCAGCGGCGAGCAGGACAGCGAATTCGGCGGCAGCTTCGCGCAGCTTGCGCAGGCGATGACAGCGCATCCGGACCTGGTCTCGGGCACCGGCCGCAACGACAAGGCCTTCATGGAAGCGGGACGTGGCGACTGGGTGACCAAGGTCGGCGCCGACGGTGTCCAGGCGGTTGCCAGCCGCAGCCGTGGCCAGGCTTTCGCGGTCAAGATCGCCGATGGCAGCAAGCCCGCGCTGTTTGCAGCCAGCGTCGCAGTGCTCGATCAGCTCGGCTGGCTCGACGCGCAGCAGCGCGAAGAATTGCGGCCCTGGCGCGCCGAGGTGATCACCAACTGGCGCGGCACGTCCGTCGGCGAGCGCAGGCCGGCGTTCACGCTGAAGTCCGCGGCATGACCGGGGGAGCCATGAAGACCGTCAGCCTCATCGGTGCGCCGACCGATGTCGGAGCCAGCGTCCGTGGCGCGGGCATGGGTCCCGACGCGTTGCGGGTGGCCGGGCTGGTGGAGGTCTTGCGCAGCAACGGCTTGCAGGTGGTCGACCGCGGCAATCTTGCCGGCCCGCCCAATCCGTGGGCAGGCAAAGCCGATGGACTGCGGCATCTCGATGAAGTGGTGGCCTGGAACCGGTCGGTGTTCGACTCGGTGAGCGCGGTGCTGTCCGCCGGGGAGATCCCGGTATTGATGGGGGGCGACCATTGCCTGGCGATCGGTTCGATCAGCGCCATCGCCCGGCATTGCCGCCAGCAAGGCAAGCTGCTGCGCGTGATCTGGCTGGACGCGCATTCGGACGTCAACACCGCCGCCAGCAGCCCGAGCGGCAACCTGCATGGCATGCCGGTTTCGTGCCTGCTGGGCCGCGGCCCAGCCGCGCTCACGGGTTGGAGCGGCGCGCCGCAGGCACTCGCGGCGGAAGACATCGACTTCATCGGTATCCGCAGCGTCGATGCCGAGGAAAAGCAGGCGATCCGCCAGCTCGGCCTGCAGGTCTACGACATGCGTCACATCGACGAGCATGGAATGCGCTACACGATGACCGAAGCCCTCAACGACGTCGGCGACAACACGCACCTGCATGTGAGCTTCGACCTCGATTGCCTCGATCCGGCGGACGCACCCGGCGTTGGAACCGGCGTCCGCGGCGGGCCGACCTATCGCGAGATGCAGCTTTGCATGGAGATGATCGCCGACACCGGCCGCCTGGCATCGCTCGACGTCGTCGAGATCAATCCGGCGCTCGACGTCCGCAACCGCACCGCCGAACTGGCGGTCGAGTTCGTCGCCAGCCTGTTCGGCGCTTCGACGCTGGTGCGCTGACGGAGTGGTCCCGCCTTCAATTCTGGTGTCCCGGACCTGAGCCGGAATCCAACGCTCTGTCAGGGGCGCTCGCCGGCGTCCCCTCCTCGTCAGTGTCGTCATCCTCGCTGGCGGCCAGCTGGTCGACGTCCATGTCGTCCGGCTCCTCGCCGCCGGCACTGGCACGATCGATATGGTCGGGCAGGATGTCGAGTCCGCTGCCGCTGTCTTGCGGATCGGCCGAGGCACGCTCGCCGGTGCCGTTGCGGTCCGAGTCGCTGGCCAGTTGATCGGCGCCCAGTTCGCCGATCGAGTCGCTGCCGGAGTCGGAGCTGTCGCTCGGCCCCAGCAGCTCGGCGCTGCGGCCGCTGGGTTGATTCGCGGCATGTTCCCCGCCCAGGATGCTGCTTTTGGCCATGGTGAGTCCTTGTACTGTCCTTGACATTGTGCCCAGGCTTGCCCGGTTGGAGCAAGCACAGCATTGGCCGCTGCGCCGCCGTCAAGTCAGCAATGACACATTGCCGCCCGCCGCTGTGGTGTTGATGGTGAGCGTCTGCTCGGCGCAGAACCGATAGAGGTAATGCGGACCGCCGGCCTTTGGGCCCGTCCCCGACAGGCCTTCGCCGCCAAATGGCTGGACGCCCACGACGGCGCCGATCATGTTGCGGTTGACGTAGACATTGCCGGCGTGGACGCGTGCCGCCAGCGCTTGCGCCCGGCTGTCGATGCGCGTCTGGATTCCCAGCGTCAGGCCGTAACCGAGCGCGTTGACCTCGTCGATGACAGACGCCGGATCGCCGCTCCAGCGCACCACCTGCAACACCGGCCCGAAAATTTCCTGCCCGACGTCGGCGATGCGCACGACTTCGAAAAGTTGCGGCACGACGAAGAAGTGCCGGCTGTCATGCCGGATCTGACCCGGCATCCAGACGGCGCCGTGGCGCATCGTTCCTGATTCCAGGCCGGAAGGACACAGGTCTTTCGCGCTGGACCGGAGCCGTTGCAGCTGCCTGTCGATCACCTCCTGCGCCTGGGCGTCGATGATCGGCCCGACATCGGTCGACAGCAACGCCGGGTCCCCGGTCACCAGTTCCTGCGCCGCACCTTGCAGCATCCGGATTACGGTGTCCGCAATGCCTTCGTGGACGCATAGCAGTCGCAGCGCGGAGCAGCGCTGGCCGGCCGAGCGGAAGGCGCTCTGCACGACGGCATCGACCACCTGTTCCGGCAGGGCGGTGGAATCGACCAGCATCGCGTTGATTCCGCCGGTCTCGGCGATCAAGGGCACGATCGGACCGTCCTTGGCGGCCAGCGCGCGATAGATGATCCGCGCCACCTGGGTCGAGCCGGTGAACACGACGCCGGCAATCCGCGGGTGCGCCACCAGCGCCCCGCCCACGGTGTCCCCCGGGCCGTGCAGCAGCTGCAGCGCATCCGATGGAACGCCGCACCGGTGCAGCAGCTTCACGGCCTCCAGGGCGATGGCGGGCGTCTGCTCGGCCGGCTTGGCCAGCACGCTGTTGCCAGTCGCCAGCGCGGCGGCCACCTGGCCGGTAAAAATCGCCAGTGGAAAATTCCAGGGGCTGATGCAGACCCAGGCGCCACGGCCTGTGAGCCGCAGTTCGTTGGACTCCCCTGTCACTCCCAGCGCGATCCCGTGCTCCCGGCCCGGCAGCATGGCCGGTGCCATGATCCGTTCCGCTTCGGCGGCGTAGTAGCGCAGGAAGTCGACTGCCTCGCGCACTTCCGAGACCGTGTCGCCCCAGGTCTTGAACGCTTCCTTGACCAGCAGCGCGCACAGGCGCGGCAGCTCCTGCTCCATGGCGTCTGCGGCGCGACGCAGGATGGCCGCTCGCTCGCCGACTGGAGCGCGGTTCCAGTTGCGGGCCGCCGTAACCGCGCGGTCCACTGCGTTGCCGATGCCAGCCACAGTGAACAAGGCGACTGGCGGGACCTGCACCGCGTCATACGCGGCAAAGAGTGGCGCCCGCATCGCTTCCACTGCCAGGTCCAGTCCCGCGCTGTTGCGGCGCTCCGGTCCATACAGATCCGGCGGCAGCGGCAGCGACTGCACCGGATCCAGCCGCAGCGGCGACACCAGCAGCGCGTCCATGCCGATCGATTCGTCGGCGAGCTGGTGCACGAACGACGAGTTCGCGCCATTCTCAAGCAGCCGCCGCACCAGATAAGCCAGCAGGTCGCGGTGCTGGCCGACCGGCGCATAGACGCGGCAACTGAGCGCCGGGTTTTTCAGCACCTCGCGGTAAATTCCTTCGCCCATGCCGTGCAGCCGCTGCAGTTCAAAGGATGCTGCCGGCCCGCTGCCGGGTCGCGCGCTGGCTGCCGCCATCTGCAGGATCGCGGCAATGGTGCCGGCATTGTGGGTGGCGAACTGCGGAAAGATTGTGTCGCCGGCGTCGAACAAGGCGCGGGCGCAGGCCAGATACGAGATATCGGTGTGGTGCTTGTGGGTGAATACGGGATAGTGCGGCAGGCCCAGCTCCTGCGCCCGTTTGATCTCGGCGTCCCAGTAGGCGCCCTTGACCAGCCGGCACATGAAGCGCAGTTGCAATCGTCGCGCCAGGGCAGCGACATGGGCGATCAGCTCCAGCGCGCGGCTCTGGTAGGCCTGCAACGCCAGCCCGAAGCCCTGCCACTGCGGATGCTCGCTGGCGACTCGCTGCGCCAGGGCTTCGAACACCTCCAGCGACAACTCGAGCCGGTCCGCTTCTTCGGCATCGATGGTGAAGCTGATGTTGGCGCGGGCCGCCAGCCGGCACAGGTCCCATGCGCGCGGCACCAGCTCGGCCAGGACGCGTTCGCGGTGGGCGTCTTCGTAGCGCGGATGCAGCGCGCTCAGCTTGATCGAGATGCCGTCATTGCCGGCCGGATTGCTGCCGGCTTGCGTTGCTTGCGCAATCGCCGCGATCGCACTGCGGTAGCGTTCAAAGTACTGCATCGCGTCGGCTTCGGTGCGGGCGCCTTCGCCCAGCATGTCGTAGGAAAAGCGCAGGTTGGCCTGATGGCGGCGGGCAACGCCGGCAGCCTCCAGCGCCTGCGTCATGTCCTGGCCCAGCACGAACTGCCGGCCCAGCAACTGCACCGCCCGCAGCGTTGCGGCGACCACGGTCTTCGCGCCCAGCCGGGACAGCAGGCCGCGTTCCGCTGAAGCGTCTCCCGAGCCATCGGACGGAAGAAATCGCTTGGACATAGCGATCGCCGCCTGCGACAGCCGGGCCAGCGCCGAATCCGGCGCACCATCGAAGTCCGCGCGGCCGAGCTGGTCGGCGGTGAGGGCGATCGCGGTTTCGGCGTCAGGCACCCGCAGCAGCGCCTCCGCCAGGCGCATCAAGGCCAGGCCTTCCGCGCTGGCGATCGGGTATTCCTTGAGCAGGCTTTCCATGGCCCAGAACGGCGGCGGGTGCTTGCGCACAGCCTCGACCCAAGGCTGTGCGGCGGTGGCTGCGGTGGGCCAGTCCAGTGCTTTGCCGAGCACTGCCAGCCGGTCTGCCACCACGCCGGCTTCAGACCGGTACGGAAAAGGAAGCTGCTGCGTCATCTGCGCATCGTCGTCGCATCGGCCGTGGATTTCCAGCTAAATTCCGTCAAGGAACGTATGAAACACTCACGATGGCGGGAAATCGCTCCGATCCGGACCGCCCGCACTGGAGACCGACGATGACTTATCTGCTGGCCCTGGACCAGGGAACTTCGAGTTCGCGCAGCATTGTGTTCGACGAACGAGGGCGGGTGGTGGCGCTGGCGCAGCAGGAGCTGCCGCAGATGTATCCGCAGCCCGGCTGGGTCGAGCACGACCCGATGCAGATCTGGCGCGGCCAGCTCGCCACCGCGCAGGAGGCGATCGCCAAGGCGGGGCTGCAGGCTTCGGACATCCGGGCGCTGGGCATTACCAACCAGCGCGAAACCACGCTGGTTTGGAACCGCAAGACCGGCCGGCCGATCCACCACGCGATCGTTTGGCAGGACCGGCGTGGCGAGCCACTTTGCGTGGCGCTGCGCGAAAAAGGACTTGCGCCCCTGATCCAGTCGCGCACCGGCCTGTTGATCGATTCCTATTTTTCGGCGACCAAGATCAGGTGGCTGCTGGATCGCGTCCCCGGGGCGCGCGAGCAGGCGCAACGCGGCGAGCTGGCCTTCGGCACCGTGGACAGCTGGCTGCTGTGGCAGCTCACCGGCGGTAGGCTGCACGCGACCGACGTCAGCAATGCCTCGCGCACCATGCTGTTCGACATCCGCAGGAACGAATGGGATGCCGAGCTGCTCGCGCTGCTGGACGTGCCCGAGTCGATGCTGCCGGCCGTGATGCCTTCGAGCGCGCAGTACGGTTCGACCGAGCCAGCCCTGTTCGGCGCACCCATCACGATCGGCGGCGTCGCCGGCGACCAGCAGAGCGCCTTGTTCGGCCAGGCCTGCTTCACGGCCGGCATGGCCAAGAACACCTACGGCACCGGATGCTTCATGCTGATGCATACCGGCGAGCGGTTCCAGAACTCGGTCAACGGATTGCTGACCACCAGCGCCGCGCAGACCGGCACCCGGACCGAGTTCGCGATCGAAGGCAGCGTGTTCGTCGGAGGCGCGGTCGTGCAGTGGCTGCGGGACGGGCTCCATGCCATCAAGAGCAGCGCCGAAGTGCAGGGCCTGGCCGAGAGCGTCCCGGATTCCGGCGGCGTCATGGTGGTCCCGGCGTTCACGGGCCTGGGCGCGCCCTACTGGAAACCCGATGCGCGCGGCACCATCACCGGCCTGACACGCGGCACGACCGTGGCGCACGTGGCGCGAGCCGCACTGGAAAGCATCGCCTACCAGAGCGCAGCGCTGCTGCTGGCGATGAGCCGCGATGCCGCCGCAGCCGGCGGCGCACCGGTGAGCGAACTGCGGGTCGATGGCGGCGCCTGTGTCAACGACCTGCTGATGCAGTTCCAGGCTGACCTGCTGGGCATCCCGGTGGTGCGCCCTGCCGTCACTGAAACCACGGCGCTGGGCGCCGCCTATCTTGCGGGCCTGGCGTGCGGCGTCTACCGCAACTGCGACGAACTGTCCGGCCTCTGGCAGGCCCAACGCCGCTTCCTGCCAACGCTGGAGCGCAGCCGCGCCGGCGAGCTGATGGCGCAGTGGGAGCATGCCGTGCGGCAGGCGACGGCGGCGTGAAGCAGCGGGAAAGCGCTGATACCAGCCGCTGCGCGGCGACCGCACAATCGGCTACTTTTTCATCTGACTGGGGCATGCCATGGACAAACATCATTTCGTCTTCGCGGCCGTCTTCGCCGCCACTGTCCTGCCCGCCGGCGCCCAGGCGCTCAAGCCCGGCTTGTGGGAAGTCACCAACAAGATGCAGAGCGGCAGCGGCCAGATGGAAGACGCCATGTCGCAGATGCAAAAGCACATGGCCTCGATGCCGCCCGAGCAGCGCAAGATGATCGAGGAGCAGATGGCGAAGTCGGGCGTGAAAATGGGCGCGGCGGGGCCGGCTGGCGGAATGAGCGTCCAGATCTGCATGACCCGGGAAATGGCCGAGAAATACGAGGTGCCGGCTCAGCAGGGCGACTGCAAGACCACCAGCCAGGGCCGGACCGGCAACACCATGAAGATGGCTTTTGCCTGCAGCAATCCGCCGTCGAGCGGCGAAGGCCAGGTCACTTTCAGCAGCCCGGAGGCCTACGCCACGAAGATGGCCATCAACACCCAGGTGCACGGCAAGAGCGAAAAGGTCAACATGGAGGGCTCCGGCAAATGGCTGTCCGCCGACTGCGGCAGTGTCAAGCCACTGGCCCAGCAGGCGCCGAAAAAGTAGCGTCCTTGACCGGGCGGCCGCCGAAGACCGCGGTCCCGATGCGCACCAGCGTGCTGCCGGCGTCGATCGCGGCTTCGAGGTCGCCGGTCATGCCCATCGACAGGGTGTCGAGCTCGAGTCCCGCCTGATTCAACTGCTCCAGCAGCAGCCTGGCCCGCAGGTGGAGCGCGCGTTGGCTGGCGAAATCGCCGGCCGGCTCGGGAATCGTCATCAGTCCGCGCAGGCGCAGCCTGGGCAGTTGCAGCACTTCCCGGGCCAGCGCCATTGCGTCCCTCGGGGCCACGCCGGCCTTGGTCGGTCCGCTATCGGTGTTGACCTGGATCAGCACCTGCAGTGGCGCCAGTTCCGGCGGGCGCTGCTCGGACAGCCGCTGCGCGATCTTGAGCCGGTCGATGGTGTGAACCCAGTCGAAGTGGGTTGCCACCAGCCGCGTCTTGTTGCTTTGCACCGGCCCGATGCAATGCCATTGCAGCGGCAACTCGCGCAGCAAGGCGATTTTCTCGACTGCTTCCTGGATATAGTTCTCGCCGAATGCGAGCTGGCCCGCGGCATGCGCCTCGCGCACCGCTTCGGGGCCGAAAGTCTTGGAAACGGCCAGCAGCGTGACATCGGTCACGGGGCGTTGTGCCTGTGCACAGGCCGTCACGATGCGTTCGTGAACTCTCTGGAGGTTGTTACGAATCGTGGTCATAATAAACTGGCGCACCTAGAGTAAACAACAATCGAGGGGTTTCGTGGATATTACCCAGCTGCTGGCGTTCAGCGTCAAGAACAAGGCATCCGACCTTCACCTGTCCGCCGGCTTGCCGCCGATGATCCGCGTTCACGGCGACGTGCGGCGCATCAACGTCGATGCGCTGGACCACAAGCAGGTGCACGGCATGGTGTACGACATCATGAACGACACCCAGCGCAAGGTGTACGAGGAATTCCTCGAAGTCGACTTCTCTTTCGAGATCGACGGGCTGGCCCGCTTTCGCGTCAACGCCTTCAACCAGCAACGCGGCGCCGGCGCGGTGTTTCGGACCATTCCGTCCAAGATCCTGACGCTTGAACAGTTGAACGCGCCCAAGATCTTCGGCGACCTTGCGCTCAAGCCGCGCGGCATGGTCCTGGTGACCGGACCGACCGGCTCGGGCAAGTCGACCACGCTCGCGGCGATGGTGAATTTCCTGAACGAAACCGAGTATGGGCACATCCTCACGGTGGAAGATCCGATCGAATTTGTCCACGAGTCCAAGAAGTGCCTGATCAACCAGCGCGAAGTCGGCAACATGACCCTTTCTTTCGCGGCCGCCCTGAAATCGGCGTTGCGCGAAGACCCGGACGCGATCCTGGTGGGCGAAATGCGTGACCTGGAAACGATCCGGCTGGCGATGACGGCCGCGGAGACCGGCCACCTGGTGTTCGGCACCCTGCACACGTCGTCGGCCGCCAAGACCATCGACCGGATCATCGACGTCTTCCCCGCCGACGAGAAGGAGATGGTGCGCGCGATGCTGTCGGAATCGCTGCAGGCAGTGATTTCGCAGACGCTGTGCAAGACCAAGGACGGCACCGGCCGGATCGCCGCGCATGAAATCATGCTGGGCACCTCCGCCATCCGGAACCTGATTCGCGAGGCCAAGGTGGCGCAGATGTATTCCGCCATCCAGACCGGCAACAGTTTCGGCATGCAGACCCTGGATCAGAACCTCACCGACCTGGTCAAGCGCAACATGATCAGTCCGGCCGAAGCCCGCGGCAAGGCCAAGATCCCCGAAAACTTCCCCGGCTGATGTGCAAGGCGCGCACAGCCAGCCAAGGAGGCAAGCGATGAAAGGTGGACCCGATCGGGCCAAGCGCCCCGCCCGCGAGGCGACCGGCGACCGGCCCGATTCCCTTCTGTTCAGCAGCGCGTTCGGCGACCTCGGGGTCGATCCGTCGATGCTCGTGCCGTGGGAGGCACGCGCTGGCGACATCGGCGCCACGGCCCTCGCGTCCTCACGCGGCATCGAACTGCTGCAGTCGCTGTGGAGCCGCGACAAGTACATGGGCCGGCTGGACGCGGAGGCCATCGGCAGGCTCGAGCAGTTCTTCGATTTCGCCGCTGTCGCGGCCGCTCGCGACATCATCCGGCAGGATGAATACGGCAATTTCATGATCGTGCTGCTCAGTGGCAGCATTGCCGTGGACCGGCTCCAGCCCTGGGGCGAGCAGATGCGGATGGCGGAAGCGCGGCCGGGCGATATTCTGGGCGAAATGTCATTGCTCGACAGCGGCATGCGGTTCGCGCACTGCACCACGCTGAGCGAATGCGAGATCGGCGTCCTGGGCGCCGAGGCCCTGGACCACATGATGGCGACCGACCCTGAGCTGGCTGCCAGCCTGGTGGCGTTGCTGGCCCGCAAGCTGTCGCTGCGGCTTCGTGTCGTCGGCGCCCGCGTCTCGGACCGGCAGAATCCCTGAACGAAGTCACCAGGAAATCAAGAAGGACCCGCCATGGAACGCGATCAGGCAACGAAATTCATCAACGACTTGCTCAAGCTGATGGTCAGCCGCGCCGGCAGCGACCTGTTCATCACGGGCGATTTCCCGCCGGCCATGAAGGTCGACGGCAAGATCACCAAGGTGTCGCCGCAGCCCCTGAACAGCGGCCATACCCTGGCGCTCGCCCGTTCGATCATGAGCGACAAGCAGGCCGCTGAATTCGAGCGCACCAAGGAGTGCAACTTCGCCATTTCGCCGCCCGGCGTCGGCCGCTTCCGCGTCAACGCCTTCGTCCAGCAAGGCAAGGTCGGCATGGTGCTGCGGGTGATTCCGCAGGTGCTGCCGACCATCGACGGGCTGGGTGTGCCGCAGGTGCTCAAGGAGGTGGCGATGTCCAAGCGCGGGCTCACCATCCTGGTCGGCGCAACGGGCTCGGGCAAGTCCACGACGCTGGCGGCGATGGTCGACTGGCGCAACGAGAATTCCTACGGCCACATCATCACGATCGAGGACCCGGTGGAATTCGTGCACCCGCACAAGAACTGCGTGGTGACGCAGCGCGAAGTCGGCCTCGACACCGACAGCTGGGAAGCGGCGCTGAAAAACACGCTGCGCCAGGCACCCGACGTGATCCTGATGGGCGAAATCCGCGACCGGGAGACCATGGAACACGCCGTCGCGTTCGCCGAGACGGGCCACCTTTGCCTGGCGACGCTGCACGCCAACAGCGCCAACCAGGCGCTGGACCGGGTGATCAACTTCTTTCCTGAAGAGCGCCGCACCCAGTTGCTGATGGACCTGTCGCTCAACCTCAAGGCCCTGGTGTCGCAGCGCCTGGTGCCCAAGCAGGATGGCAAGGGGCGGCACGCGGCGGTGGAAATCATGCTCAACACGCCGCTGATCTCGGACCTGATCTTCAAGGGCGACGTCACCGAGATCAAGGAAATCATGAAGAAGAGCCGCAACCTGGGTATGCAGACCTTCGACCAGGCGCTGTTCGATTCCTACGAAAACAACCAGATCACCTACGAAGATGCGCTGCGCAACGCCGACTCGGTGAACGACCTGCGGCTGCAGATCAAGCTCAATTCGCATCGTGCGAAAAGCCAGGACCTGTCGGCCGGCACCGAGCACCTCGCAATTGTCTGAGAAAAACCATGGCCGGCACCAACTCAAAAACCTACGAATCCACGCCGTCGCGCAAGGTCGCGTTTCTCGGCCTCGGCGTGATGGGCTTCCCGATGGCCGGGCACCTGGCGCTCGCCGGGCACCACGTCACCGTCTACAACCGCAGCTCCGCCAAAAGCGAGGCCTGGAAGAAAGAGTTCAAGGGCCATTCCGCGGCAACGCCGGCCCTGGCGGCAAAGGACGCCGATCTGGTTTTCTGTTGTGTCGGCAATGACGACGACCTGCGCAGCGTCGCGCTGGGCGAACAGGGCGCCTTTACCGGCATGAAGCGCGGCGCGATTTTCATCGACCACACCACCGCTTCCGCCAACATCGCACGCGAGCTGCAGGTCCAGGCCCACGCCGTCGGCCTGCGGTTTGTCGATGCGCCGGTGTCCGGCGGCCAGGCTGGCGCGCAGAACGGCATGCTCACCGTCATGTGCGGCGGCGAGGCCGGGGCGTTCGATGCAGCGCGCCCGGTTGCGATGGCGTTCTCGCGTGCATTCACGCTGCTGGGCGACGCCGGCGCAGGCCAGTTGGCGAAGATGGTCAACCAGATCTGCATCGCCGGACTGGTGCAGGGCCTGTCCGAGGCGATTGCCTTCGGCCAGCAGGCCGGACTCGACATGCAGCAGGTGCTGGAAGTGATCGGCAAGGGCGCGGCCCAGAGCTGGCAGATGGACAATCGCGGCAAGACGATGATCGAAGGGAAATTCGACTTCGGCTTTGCGGTCGACTGGATGCGCAAGGACCTCGGCCTGGTGCTGGACGAAGCCAAGCGCAATGGCGCCCGGCTGCCGGTCACGGCGCTGGTGGACCAGTTTTACGCAGACGTGCAGGCCGGCGGCGGCAAGCGCTGGGACACTTCCAGCCTGATCACGCGCCTGAAGTGACCAGAGGCGGCAGTGCCGCCGTGGTCATCCCGGCCTGGAGCCGGGATCCAGACATTCAGGCTTTGGGGCTGGCCGGCGTCTACAGCGACTGCAGCCGTCGCAGCTCGTCGTCGCCCAGCACTTCGAAGATGCGAACCACCCGCTGCACGCCGTTGATCTGCCGCGTGATGGCGGTTGCCCGATCGGCTTCCCGTTGCGTCACCAGCCCCATCAGGTAGACCACGCTGCGCTCGGTGACCACTTTGAACGAGTTCGCATACAAATCTTTGGCATCGACCAGCGAGGCTTTGACCTTGCCAGTGATCAGCACGTCCGAGGATCGCTGGACCAGCGTGGTGTTGCCTTGCGCGGCGAGTTCGTTGACGATCGTCCGCACGTTCTCGACCCGCGAGACCACCTGCTCGGCCTGCTGCCTGGCGGCTTCGTTCGGCACCTCACCGGTCAGCAGCACCTGCCGGTTGTAGCTGGTGATGTTGATGTGGGCGCGGTCGCCAAAGGCGTCGCGCAGCCGGCTGGCGCCGCGCAGCTCGATGCCTTCGTCTTCGAGCTGGGCACCCGAGGTGCGGCGGTCCACGGCGACCATGGCGGAGACCGCTGCACCGCCCACCACCAGCGGAACGCAGGCGCTCAAGCTGGCCGCCAGCGTCGCTGCCAGCGCGATGGCCACGAGGGAAATGGAAAACTTGGGGGTCATGGGGGATGTTCCTGTTCTCCGAGGAGCTGGGTATCGACACCGTCGCAGATGCAGTGCAGCACCAGCAGGTGCACCTCCTGGATGCGTGCGGTGCGGTCGTGCGGGACGCAGACATGGACGTCCGTTTCACGCAGCAGGTGGGTGATCTTGCCGCCGCCGCGCCCGGTCAGCGCCACGACGGTCATCTCGCGTTCGTGGGCGGCCTCGATGGCGGCCAGGATGTTGGCCGAATTGCCGCTGGTCGACATGGCCAGCAGCACATCGCCGGCTTGCCCGAGACCACGCACCTGTTTGGCGAAGATCCGGTCGAAATCGTAGTCGTTGGCGATCGCGGTGAGGATGGAACTGTCGGTGGTCAGGGCGATGGCGCCGAGCTCGGGCCGCTCCCGCTCGAAGCGACCGATGAATTCCGCCGCGAAATGCTGTGCGTCTGCCGCCGAGCCGCCATTGCCGCAAGCCAGCACCTTGCCGCCGCTGGTCACGCACGCCAGCACGGCCTGCACGGCCGCCGCGATCGGTTTGCTCAGGGATTGGGCCGACTGGTACTTGAGGTCGGCGCTGTCGATGAAGTGCTGTTGAATGCGTTGTTCAAGCATGGCTGACGATGATAACCGGCTGCTCTTCAGGACGCGTCGAACGCCGCCTTGAGCCACTCGATCTCACCGGCCTGGACACCGACGACGTCGAAGCGGCAGGGCGGCTGTTGCGGCAGGCGCGCCAGGAAGTGGCGCGCGGCAAACACGATCCGTCGCTGCTT
This sequence comes from Ramlibacter sp., assembly GCA_025351615.1. Taxonomy (GTDB): domain Bacteria; phylum Pseudomonadota; class Gammaproteobacteria; order Burkholderiales; family Burkholderiaceae_C; genus Ramlibacter. The sequence goes on from JANXVP010000181.1 coordinate 14,301, forward strand.
GCTCCCGCCGACGCTTGCGGCGGCGCCGCCGAAAGCCGCGCTGGCCCGCCGCCGGACCTCCACGAACACCAGCGTGCCGTCGCGATCGCGCATGACGAGGTCGATTTCCCCGCCGCCGCGGCCGGGCGTCCGATAATTGCGCGCTACCAGCCGCAGGCCCGCCGCTTCGAGATGGGCGAGCGCCCGGTCCTCGGCGGCATCGCCGGCCTGCTTGGTGGTGACCGTCTTTCGGGGGAAATCCATTGAGCGCTTCTTTTGCTTCAGCCCTGCCGGCCGCGCGGGAAGCCGCGGCTTCCCAGCATTATCCGCAGGGCGCCCTGTACGTGGTCGCCACGCCGATCGGCAACCTCGCCGACATCAGCCTGCGGGCCTTGCACGTGCTGCAGCTGGTGGATGTCGTCGCGTGCGAAGACACGCGCCACACGCAGGCCTTGCTGCGCGCCTACGGCATCGACAAGGCGACGTCCCAGTTGCTGGCAGTCCACCAGCACAACGAGCAGGAGGCGGCGCAGGCCGTGATCGCTCGCCTGTTGCAGGGGCAGCGGGTGGCCTATGCCAGCGATGCCGGAACGCCCGCGGTGAGCGATCCCGGCGCCCGGCTGGTGGCCGCCGCGCGGCAGGCGGGACTGCGGGTCGTGCCATTGCCGGGCGCGAGCAGCATCACGGCGGCGATCAGCGTCGCCGGGGCGCAAGCGAGCGGCGACGGGGGTTTCGTGTTCGCGGGCTTCCTGCCGGCAAAAGCCGGTGAGCGCGACACCGAAATCCTGGCCTTGGCCCGGGAGGCGCGGGCGGTCGTGCTGCTGGAGGCGCCGCACCGCATCGACGCGCTGGCCCGCTCGCTGGCTGCTCTCGGCGAACGCCCGGTGACCCTGGGGCGTGAACTCACCAAGCAGTTCGAGGAAATCGTCACGATGCCGTGCACCGCGCTGGCGGGCTGGCTGGCGGCCGAGCCACAGCGCACGCGGGGCGAATTCGCGCTGGTGCTGCATCCCACCGCGCAGCCGCAGGCGCAAGACGACGGGCTGCGCGTGTTGCAGCTGCTGCTGAAGGAATTGCCGCTGAAGGGCGCGGTGAAGCTGGCGGCGGAGATCACCGGCGCGTCGAAAAATGAACTGTACGAGGTGGCCCTGCGGTTGAGAGGCATGGATCCCGGCTCGTAGGCCGGGATGACAGGAGCATCGGCCGCAATCAACGGGACATTGTCGTTGCGGGCCTGCCCCGCAGTCCATGCCGTCAGATCGCCAGTGGATCGACGTCCACCGCCCAGCGGATCAGTCCCTTTTCCCTGGTGGCCTGCAGCACCGGATGCCACGCCGCGAGGAAGCGCTGCAGCACCCCGCGCGAAGCGCTTTCGACCAGTATCTGGGCCCGCTCGACGTTAGCCACGCGCTGCACGGTCATCGGCACTGCCGAATACAGGGTCACGCTGCCCGCTCCTTCCAGGCCGGCGGCCGCCGCCGCCGCGGAGGCGAGAAAGGCCTGGGCCGCCTCCTGGGTCCGTGCGTCTGCGCGCACCAGCGCCTGGTAGCCGAAAGGGGGCATGCCCGCTTGCTCGCGCTCGGCCAGTTGCTGGGACGCGAAGGCAGGGTAGTCGTGCTTGCGCAGGGCGGTGAACAACGGGTGGCGCGGATGCCAGGTCTGGACCCACATTTCGCTGTTTCCGGACCGGGCACCGTCGCGGCCGGCCCGGCCGGCTGCCTGCATCAGCAAGCCGAACAGCCGTTCCGGCGCCCGGAAGTCGGAGGAAAAAAGCGCCGAATCGGCGTTCAGCGCTGCCACCAGCGTGATGCGCCGGAAGTCGTGCCCCTTGGTGATCATCTGCGTGCCCACCAGCACGTCCACTTCGCCGGCGTGCACCTGCGCCAGCTGGGACTCGAGCGAGCCCTTCAGCCGCGTGCTGTCTGCATCCATGCGCGCGATCCGCACCGGCTCGCCGCCGGGCCGCCGTTCGCCCGCCAGCAACTCGGCCAGGTTCTCCTCCAGCCGCTCGGTGCCCCGGCCCACCGGAGCAATGTCCACGTTGCCGCAGACCGGGCATGCGCGCGGCACCCGCTCGGTGTAACCGCAGTGGTGACAACGCAGCGTGCGGTCGATCTTGTGGAAGACGCGGAACGCGCTGCAGTTCGGGCACTCGCTCTTCCAGTCGCAGGATGTGCAGGCAAGAACCGGCGCATAACCGCGCCGGTTCAGGAACACCAGCGACTGCTCGCCCCGGGCGACACGGGCGCTGATCGCTGCCAGCAGCTGCGGCGAAAACACCGTCTTGTGCGGCTGCAGGTTCATGTCAACGAGGCGCACCGATGGCAGTTGCGCCGCGCCGACCCGGGACGGCATCTCCAGCAGCCGGTAGCGCCCCCGCTCGCAGGCGTGCCAGCTCTCCAGGGACGGGGTCGCCGAGCCGAGCAGCACTTTGGCACCCTCCAGCCGGCCCCGGTACACGGCCAGGTCGCGCGCCGAATAGCGCGCGCCTTCCTGCTGCTTGTAACTGGGGTCGTGCTCTTCGTCGACCACGATCAGCCGCAGCCGCGGCATCGATGCCAGCACCGCCATGCGCGTTCCGAGCACCACCCTGGCCGTGCCGGCATGGGCCGCCAGCCAGCTTCGCAGCCGCTGCGGATGGGTCATGCCGCTGTGAAGCGAGACCACATCGCTGGCCCCGAAGCGAGCGACGAAGCGCTGTTCCAGCTGGGGTGTCAGATTGATTTCCGGCACCATGACCAGCGCCTGGGCCTGCGGGTCGGCCGCGAACAGGCGCTGGACCGCCTGCAGATAGACCTCGGTTTTGCCGCTGCCGGTGGCGCCGAAAAGCAGAAAGCAGCCCGTGCCTGCCTCCACCGCGGCAAGGGCTTGCTGCTGCTCCGGCGTCGGCTCCTGCGTGGCTGGCGGCGGCGTTCCCTGCGCATCGGGCGCTGGCCGTTTCACGCGCCTGGCGAGTTGCTGTGCGTTCAGATCCCTCAGCTGGGGGGGCAGGGCGGCCAGGGCCACCTCCCCGAGTCCTCGCTGGTAATAATTTGCGGTGAAGCTCACCAGCTGCCGCCAACGTGGGCCCAGCGGGTCCAGCCCGGTCAGAACGCCCGCGACTTGCTTGAGGTCGGCGGACTCGGGGCGACCGGCAGCGCTGTCCTGCGCGTCCCAGACCACGCCCAGGACTTCCCGGCGGCCCAGGGGGACGCGAACAAGTGTTCCCGGCGCGAGTGGAAACTCACTTCGGTAGCTCAACGGCCCACCCAGCGAACTGTGGGCTGGCATCGGCACCACAACGCTCAGGCTGAGGCTCACGACAATGCGCGGTTAGCCGCTTGTGTTGAGGTGTTCTGGCGAAACATCGGCTAAGTCTTTGATTCCTATATGGATTGAAGATGAAGCCCAATTTTTGTGGATAACTTTGTTGACAACCCGGTCCGAAGCGTCGCAAAGCCTTGAGGCTCAAGGCTCCTGCTGGAATGCCCGTAAAAAGTGCAGAGAAATAAACCCAATGAAATCAACGGCTTGCATTCGCTATGGGTTTTGTAGCAAGCCGGAGCACCAGGGGGCTGTTGTGCAG
>JANXVP010000226.1 GCA_025351615.1 Ramlibacter sp.
GGCCGTTGTTCCTCGACGCCACGACCGACACGCTGGTGCGGCGATTTTCCGAGACCCGGCGGCGCCATCCGCTGTCCAGCAGCCATGCCGCCCTGGATGGGGACGCCATCGGCACCGACCGGCAACACGCGCTGGTCGACGCGATCGAACTCGAGCGGGAATTGCTGTCGGACCTGCGCGAGCAGGCGCACGTCATCGACACCAGCGTGATCCGCCCTTCACAGCTGCAGGCTCATGTCAAGTCGTTGCTGTCCGCTCCCGCCAGTCAGCTCACGCTGGTGTTCGAATCGTTTGCATTCAAGCGTGGGATCCCGGTCGACGCCGACTACGTGTTCGACGTCCGGATGCTGCCCAACCCGCACTACGAAGCAGATCTGCGGGACCTGACAGGACGCGACCAGGAGGTGGTGGCATTCCTGCAGCGCCAGCCGGAGGTCGAGCAGATGTACGCACAGATCCAGCAATTTCTCGCCCACTGGCTGGGACCGATGGCGCGGGACCATCGCAGCTATGTGACCGTGGCGATCGGCTGCACCGGCGGCCAGCACCGCTCGGTCTACCTGGTCGAAAAGCTCGCTGCGTCCTTCGGCGAGAACTGGGTCACCCTCAAGCGGCATCGCGAACTGGACATCGGTTAAGCCGACAGGAGTTTGCGGATCGGCGCCGGCAGGCCCAGGCCGGGCCATTGCGCCGCATCGAACCACCTGCCCTGGATCTTTCGCAGCCCCGAGCTTTCCAGTTCAGCCGCGACCGGGTGCAGGTAGAGATCCTTGTGCGTCAACACGTGCAGGAAGCAAGGGTCATCCCGCAGCCGGGAACGCGCCTTCTGCGGCAACACCGAAGCAAGGTCGTCCCGGCTCTCGAACACGGGCAGGCAATACAAGCCCGCCCAGATGCCGGTGTCGGGGCGCTTTTCGAGCCAGACAGCGCCCTGCGCAGACTGCGCATGAAGCAGCCACAGCGACTGTGCGGTGCGTTTGAGTTTGCGGGTCTTGACCGGGTAGTCCTGGGCCCTGCCCTCCTTGCGCGCAACGCACAGGTCGTTCACCGGGCACAACAGGCATTGCGGGTTGCGTGCCGTGCAGACGGTAGCGCCCAGATCCATCAGCCCCTGGGTGTAGGCGGGCATCGACTTGCCCGCCGATGCCGCCGGGAGCAGGGCTTGCGCGTGCGCCCAGAGCTCGCGCTCACTGGCCGACGACGCCAGATCCCTGGCGAAACCGAGCACTCGCGCCAGCACGCGTTTGACGTTGCCGTCCAGGATGGCGACGCGTTCGCCGAAACAGAAAGACGCGATCGCGGCAGCGGTCGACCGGCCGATGCCCGGCAACGCCTGCAGTTCGACAGCCGTGCGTGGAAACCGGCCGCCATGGCTGGCGACAACCTGCTGCGCGCAGCGATGCAGGTTGCGCGCCCGGCTGTAGTAGCCCAGGCCGCTCCACAGCGACATCACCTCGTCCGCGCTGGCCCGCGCGAGCGCCGCGACGTCCGGAAACCGCTCCAGGAAGCGGGGAAAATAGTCCAGGACGACCGAGACCTGCGTCTGCTGCAGCATGACCTCCGACAGCCAGACCGGGTACGGGTCGCGACCGCCTTGCCACGGAAGGCCGTTGCGGCCGTGGGTTCGCTGCCACCGGACGACCTGTCCGGCAAAAGCTGCCATGCCGGCAGTCATGCTGTCTGGGCTTGCGGCTGCGCAGTCGCGGGCGTGCTGGCGCGAATGTCGATCAGGTGACTTGTCAGTTCCGAGAGCTTCTGGTCCAGCTCGTCCAGCGCCACTTCCTGCGAGTGGATCTCAGAGATCCTGTCGTCGAGCCCGCTGGCGGCTTGCTGGATCCGCTCGATCGCCTCGATGCGCCTGCCGAAATTGCGCCGCCGCTCGCGCAGCTGGGCGTCGAGCTGAGCGGCCGCGGACTTGTTCCAGAGCTCCACTTCGGCGAGCGCCGATTCGTAAACCATCCGCAGCCGGGTTCCCAATGCGCGCACCAGCCGGTCGGCAAACTCGGGTTGGGCCAGGCGAAGCGAGTTGGCCACGCCCAGGTACTGGTTGTGGCTGCGCTCCACCAGTTCGAGATCCCGCGCGTAACGCGCCAGGTCGGGCTCCTTGGGCGCCTGCAGCGAGAAGCCGTATTCGGCGTTGAGCTGTCGGAAGGTTCCTGTCAGCATCGACTGGATATCGCCGCTGGTCGACTGGGCCCGTTGCAGGCCGGCACGCAAGCGGTCGAAGGTCAGCGTGTATGCCCGCTTGACCCCCAATTTGAAGCCAGGCTGGCGCAGCGCGCTGGTCAGTTCGCCCATCTCGGACTTCAGCGTACCGGTGCCCAGCAGGTCGAACACCTGGCGCAGCAGCTTCAGGTGCACCGACCGGACCGCGTGGATCTTTGCGCCGCTGACGTCGAAGTCACCCTGCTCCTGCTCGATGCGCGCGCGCATGTGCCGGATGACGGAGGTGTTCTTGCCGCGCAAGCCCTTGAGTTCGATCATCTGCTCGGCCAGGTCGCGCCGGCGAATGTTGATGGCCCGCCCTGCCTCGACCCGCAATTCGCCGATGCCGCTTGCCACGCCCTGCTGCAGGATTTTCTGCCGCTGGCCCATGACGCCATGGCTCAACGCGAGCTCAAGCACCGGCAGCTGGCTCGCCTGCAACAGCGCCGCGTCGTTGTTGACCTTCGCGACCAGGCCTTTCTGCGCCGACACCGCAATCACCTGGTCCAGCCGCAGGCCGAGGATCTCGGCCGAGGTCGCCCGCTGGCGGTCGATCTGGGCCTGCACCTGGGCTGGCGTGCTCAGCGAATCCCACATCGTGTCGATCTTGTTCAGGACGACCAGGCGCGAATCCGAATTCTCGGACTCGCTGACCAGGTGCTCGCGCCAGATCGCGAGATCGGACTTGGTGACGCCGGTGTCCGCCGCCAGGATGAAGACCACCGCATGCGCCTGCGGAATCAGGTTGACCGTCAGCTCGGGCTCGGCGCCGATGGCGTTCAGTCCGGGCGTATCCAGGATGACCAGGCCCTGCTTGAGCAAGGGGTGGGCGATGTTGATCAGCGCATGGCGCCAGCGCGGCACTTCGACCAGGCCGTTGGAGGCCAGCATCGGGTTGTCCTCGGGCGAATCGTCGTGCCAGAAGCCCAAAGCCTTGGCTTCGTCGATCGTCACATGGCGGACTTCTGCCACCTTTTCGAAGGCCTTGGCGAGCTGGGCCGGATCGTTCACGTCCAGGTCGACCCTGACCCACTTCTCGGGAACCATGCGCCATTCCATCAAGGCCTGCGGCTGCAAGCGCGTTTCGATCGGCAACAGGCGCAGGCATGGCGGCACGTCGCCGTCATAGCCCAGTTCGGTGGGGCACATCGTGGTGCGTCCGGCACTGGCGGGCATGATTCGCCGCTTGTAGCCGGCAAAGAAGATGGCGTTGATCAGTTCTGACTTGCCGCGCGAGAATTCGGCGACGAAGGCCACCATGACCTTGTCCGAACGCATCTGCGTTTCGAGCCGGCGCAGGCGCTCCTCCACGGCGGCGTCGAGCAGCTCGTGGTCTCTGAGCCATTCGGACAGCAGTTTCAGTCGCAAGGCGAACTCGCGTCGCCAGGCGCCATGCTGGTCGAATTGGTCGTTGAAGGAAGTACCCACTATGCCTCCTTGATGACGTCAATATAGCATCCGGACAGCCCGCGGCCGGTCAGGATTTCTGGCAATGCGGGCAGAAGTAAGTCGCGCGCTGCCCCTGCCGGATCTGCCGGATCGGCGTGGCGCAAACGCGGCATGGCTGGTCTTTGCGGTCGTACACCATCGCTTCCAGCTGGAAGTAACCGGCCTGGCCGTCGGTGTTGGAAAAATCCCTCAACGTGCTTCCGCCCTTGCGCACAGCGCGGGCGAGCACCTCCCGGATGGCCTGCAGCAGCCGGGCGGCGCGCGGCCGAGTGATGCGGGCCGCCGACAGCGTGGGCCGGATGCCGGCCATGAACAAGGCCTCCGATGCATAGATGTTGCCGACCCCAACCACCAGGTCGCCCGCCAGCAACACCTGCTTGACCGGCGCCTTGCGCCGCTTCAGTCCCGCATGAAAGGCGTCCAGCGAAAAAGCGTCGCTCAACGGCTCCACCCCCAGGCGCCCTAGCAGTTTCGCTGCCTCGGGCGCCGTCTCGCTTTCGGCGTAAACCACCGCGCCGAAGCGCCTCGGATCGTTCAGCCTGAGCGAGCCTCGGCTGGTGACCAGGTCGAAATGATCATGGTTTCCGGGAGCGGCAAGGGCGGCGCTGAAGCCCAGGCTGCCGGACATGCCCAGATGCAGCAGCAACACGCCCCGATCCAGATCGACCAGGAGGTATTTGCCGCGCCTCCTGACGCCGGTGACGGTCTTCCCTAGCAATGTCGAAGGATCGACGCCGAGCGGCCAGCGCAAGGGCTTTCCCATGCGTACCGCCTCAATGCGGGCGCCGGCGATGCGCTGGGCGAACCCCAGCCTCGTGACTTCTACTTCTGGCAGTTCAGGCATGGTGCGACCGGCTGGATTATTATGGTTTGATGAAGCGCCAATACCGTCTCGCCCCGCTTGCGTTGCTCCTGCTGGCCCTGGCCCATGCGCCGCATGCGCAGACCCCGGAAAGCACGTCCGACGCTGGAAGTCCAGTGCCCACCGCCCTGGATGCCGAACTGTTCTACCAGTTGCTGCTGGGCGAAATCAACGCCGTCGACACCGAACCCGGCGCCGGCTATTCGCTCATCCTGGACGCCGCCCGCAAGACCAACGACGCGGCACTTTACCAGCGGGCGGTCGAAATCGCGTTCCAGGCGCGCTCGGCAGACTCGGCGCTGCAGGCGGCTCTCGCCTGGAAGCAGGCGCAACCGGACTCGCGCGAAGCCAACCGTTACGTGCTGCAGATCATGGTCGCGCTCAACCGCGTTCCAGAGAGCGCGGAGATGCTCAGACGTGAGATCGCGCTGGTCAGGCCCGCCGAGCTGCCCGGCGCGCTGGCCAGCATTCCCCGCCTCTATGGGCGTGTGAGCGACAAGAAGCTGGCAGCCGCCGTTGTCGAACAGGCGCTGGCCGACCAGCTGGCCGTGCCAGAGCTGGGACCCGCCGCCTGGACCGCCGTCGGCCGGATGCGCATGGCCGCGGGAGATATTGCGGGCGCCATCGACGCCGCCAAGCGCGCGCAGGACATCAATCCGCGGGCCGAGGGCCCGGCCCTGCTGGCGCTGGAATTGATGGATCCCAAGCAACCCCAGGCCGAACCGATCGTGCGCCGCTACATGGAAGGCGCGCCCGTGCCTGAAGTGCGGATGGGGTACGCCCGCGTCCTGCTCGATGCGCAGCGCTATGCAGAAGCAACGCAACAGCTCCAGTTCATCACCTCCGAGCGGCCGCAGTTTGGCGAGGCGTGGCTGGTGCAGGGCACGCTGCAAGTGCAGGACAACCAGCTGCAGGCCGCCGACGCTTCCCTGAAGCGCTATGTGGATCTTGCGCAGGACCAGGCGCCCGGCGAAGAACGCAGCCGCGGCCTGGCGCAGGCCTACCTGTCGTTGTCGCAGATCGCCGAAAAGCGCAAGGATTTTGCGCTCGCCAATGCCTGGCTGGACAAGATCGAGAACTCGCAGGATCTGGTCGCGGCCCAGAACCGGCGAGCCTCGCTGATGGCGCGCCAGGGCAAGCTCGAAGAGGCGCGCAAGCTGCTGCGCTCGATTCCCGAGCGCAACCCCGGCGACGCGCGCAACAAGCTGACGGCCGAAGTCCAGTTGCTGCGGGACAACAAGCAGTACAAGGCTGCATATGACCTGCTGGCGGAGGCCATCAAGCGGGATCCGACCGACCTGGACCTGCTGTACGACCAGGCGATGCTGGCCGAGAAGATGGGCAACAACGCCGACATGGAGCGCTTGCTGCGCCAGGTCATTGCGGCAAAGCCCGATTACCACCCCGCTTACAACGCCCTCGGCTATTCGTTTGCGGAGCGCAACATGCGTCTGCCCGAAGCCAGGCAGTTGATCCAGAAAGCGCTCGAATACGCGCCCGGCGACCCCTTCATCAGCGACAGCCTGGGCTGGGTCGAGTTCCGGCTGGGCAACCGGTCCGAGGCGCTGCGGATTCTCGACACCGCCTACAAATCGCGCCCGGACGCGGAGATCGCTGCGCATCTCGGCGAGGTGCTATGGGCCATGGGCCAGCGTGACCGTGCCCAGACAGTGTGGAAGGAAGGCCTGCTGCTCAACAGCGATAACGAAACGCTGCAGGACACCCTGAAGCGGCTGCGCGTCAAGCCATGACCCAGCTGGTGCGCCGGCCCGTCCTGGGCCTGCTGGCCTGCGCCCTGCTGTTGGTAGCCGGATGTGCACAGCCCGCCCGTGCGCCCCAAGCGGACAACATTTCGATGGGCGTCTGGCGCGGACGGCTGGCCGTGCAGGTCGAGGACAACCCGTCCCAGTCCTTTTCCGCCGGGTTCGAGCTGAAGGGACGTCCCGAGGCCGGCGAGTTGATGCTCTACAACCCGTTCGGCGGCACCGTTGCCGCGCTCAGCTGGGCGCCCGGCTTCGCAACACTGCGTTCCGCCAGCGAAGTGCGGCAGTTCGAGTCGATCGACGCGCTGGTCGCCGGTGCAACCGGCACCGCGATTCCGGTCGCAAGCCTGTTCGACTGGCTGTCCGGCAACAACACGGCCGTCAATGGCTGGGAGGCCGACCTGTCGCAACTGGCCCAGGGACGGCTGCACGCCCGCAGGGTGGCGCCGCCGCCGGTGGCGGACCTGCGCGTTGCACTCGACAAGTAGCGGGCATGAAAGCCCTCTACGACGTCCCGGCTCCGGCAAAGCTCAACCTGTTTCTCCACATCATCGGCCGCAGGCCCGATGGCTACCACCTGCTGCAGTCGGTCTTCATGCTGGTGGACTGGTGCGACACCCTCCATTTCGAACTGCGGGACGCGGGACGCATCAGCCGCGAGGACGCTGGTGCTCCCCTGCCAGACGACGATCTCGTGGTGCGCGCGGCACGCGCCCTGCAGCAGGCTTGCGCCAGCAACTCGGGGGTCCACATCCGGCTCGAAAAGCGGATTCCGGTGCAGGCGGGGATGGGCGGCGGCTCCTCCGACGCCGCGTCCTGCCTGCTGGCTCTCAACCGCCTGTGGCGGCTGGGCTTGTCCTTGCCCCAACTCGAAAAGATCGGGCTGGGTTTGGGGGCGGACGTCCCGTTTTTTCTGCGTGGCCGCAACGCGTGGGTCGAGGGGGTCGGGGAGCGGATTCGCCCGCTGGACTTGCCGCCAGCGCGCTTTGCTGTCGCCAAGCCGCCCGAGGGACTGGCGAGCGACCTGATCTTCGGGGACAGCCAGCTGAAGCGGGACTCGGCTCCTGCTATAATTTCAGGCTTTGCTGCAAACCCAGATGGCTCATTTCCCTTCGGATTTGGCCATAACGACTTGCAGCCGGTGGCGCAAAGGCATTGCCCCGCGGTGACACAAGCTCTTCAGTGGCTCGGTAACCAGGGCCTGCAGGCGCGGATGACCGGCTCGGGCAGTGCGGTGTTTGCGCAGATCACGCAGGAAAACGCCCTGCTCCCCGCGCCGGCGGGATGGCAGGTGCGCGAATGCATGAATTTGGCTGTTCACCCCCTGATGGGTTGGGCAGCCAGCGACGATTTCGGTGGTGGGCCGGATTCCTGAAACGGAAGACGGCCTGCAACCTGTGTAGGGGAGTCGCCAAGTTGGTCAAGGCACTGGATTTTGATTCCAGCATGCGAGGGTTCGAGTCCTTCCTCCCCTGCCAAATACGTTCCGGCGTACAGGCACAAACGTAAATCTGAACGGCCATGCAAGCAGCTCCATCCCCCGACTTCCTGGTGTTCACCGGCAACGCCAATCCGGAGCTGGCCGCGGAGATTGCCGGCCATCTGGGGATCAGCCTGGGCGCTGCCCACGTCGGGCGTTTTTCCGATGGTGAAGTCACCGTCGAGATCAACCAGAACGTTCGTGCCCGCGACGTTTTCGTGGTCCAGTCGACCTGTGCGCCGACCAACGAAAACCTGATGGAACTGCTGATCATGGTCGATGCGCTCAAGCGCGCTTCGGCCGAGCGGATCAGCGCGGTGATCCCCTATTTCAGCTATGCCCGCCAGGACCGGCGCCCACGCTCGTCCCGGGTCCCGATCTCGGCCAAGGTGGTGGCCAACCTGCTGCAGACGGTCGG
>JANXVP010000268.1 GCA_025351615.1 Ramlibacter sp.
GCAGGTGCTGGACGACGGTCGCCTGACCGATGGCCAGGGTCGCACGGTGGACTTCAAGAACACGGTGATCGTGATGACGAGCAACATTGGCTCGCAGCTGATCCAGGCCATGGTCGGCAAGCCCTACGAAGACGTGAAGGAAGTGGTTTGGGATGAGCTGAAGAACCACTTCCGTCCCGAGTTCCTGAACCGCATCGACGAGACGGTGGTGTTCCACGCGCTCGACGCGGCCCAGATTGCGCTGATCGCCGCCATCCAGCTCAAGGTGCTGGAGCAGCGGATGGCGAAGATGGACCTGACGCTGCAGGTGTCGCCGGCCGCGCTGGAGGAACTGGCCAAGGTCGGCTTCGACCCGGTGTTCGGCGCCCGGCCGCTGAAGCGCGCGATTCAGCAACGGATCGAGAACCCGCTGAGCAAGCTGATTCTCGAAGGCCGGTTTCCGCCCAAGAGCGTCATTCCAGTGGAAGTGGATCCGGTGCGCGATCCGGGCGTTTTCCACTTCGGTGCTGCGCGGCCCGTGGCCGAAGAGGCGCCCGCCTGAATGGCGGGCGCCTGCACACTGGCCTAGCCGACTCCTAGATAGGCCTGCCGGATGTAGTTGTCCGCGCCCATTTCGGCGCTGCTGCCTTCGCGGCCGATCTGGCCGTGCTCGAGCACGTAGACCCGGTCGGCGATGCGAAGCGCGGACTGCGCATCCTGCTCGGCCATCAGGATCGCTGTTCCGCCTTGCTGGATCCGCTTGATCGCGTCGAAGATTTCGATCTTCAGCCGGTGCGCGATGCCCACCGAGGGTTCGTCGAGCAGCAGCAGCGACGGCTTGCCCATCAGGGCCCGACCGATCGCGACCATCTGCTGCTGGCCCCCTGACAGCGTGCTGACGATCTGCGGCGCACGCTCCTGCAGGATCGGAAACAGGCTGTAGACGGCTGCCAGATCGGCAGCAACAGCTGCGGAGTCGCGCCTCAGGTAGGCGCCCAGCATGAGGTTTTTCAGCACGGTGAGTTCCGGGAACAGCCGCCGGCCTTCGGGGCAATGACAGATGCCCTTTCCGACCACGGCGTGGGCCGGGACACCCTGCAGCGACTCGCCGCGGAAGGTGAGGCTGCCGGTCGATGGCTGGGCGCGCGAGATAGCCTTGAGCAAGGTGCTCTTGCCGGCGCCGTTGGGCCCGAGTACGGCCACGAATTCACCTTCGGCGACGTTCATGGAGACGTTCTCGAGCGCCACCGCCTTGCCGTAGGACACCGACAGGTCGCGCAGCTCAAGCAGCATGGGCCGGCTCCGTTCCCGCAGGGTCGCGGCCGATGTAGGCCTCGATCACGGCCGGATGCTGCACGATGGCCTCCGGCGAACCCTGCGCGATCACCTCGCCGAAGTCGAGCGCGATCACGCGTCCGACCAGGCGCATGAACTCGCGCAGCTTGTGCTCGATCAATACCACCGTCAAACCTTCCCCGGCGTGCACCTGCCGGATCAGCGCGGAGAGGTCGGCGATCTCGCCGCTGCCCAGTCCCGCGAACGGCTCGTCGAGCAGGAGCAGCGCTGGTCGGGCGGCTAGCGCGCGCGCGATTTCCAGGCGCCGCTGATCGCCGTAGGACAGCACTTCCACCGGCACCCGTTCCTTGCCGGCCAGCCCGACCTTCCCGAGCAGCGCCTGGGCCCGCGCATCGAGGTCGTCGCCCTTGCTGCGCCTGGAGCCGAGTCCCCCGACGATGACGTTTTCAAGCACGCTCATGCCGATGAACGGCCGGCACAACTGGAAGGTGCGTGAGATGCCCAGGCCGGCGATGCGGTGCGGGGGCCGGCCCAGCAGGTCCTGTCCGTCGAAGACCATGCGAGCCCCTGGGTCCGGCGCAATGAAGCCGGTCAGCAGGTTGTACAAGGTGGTCTTGCCGGCGCCGTTGGGGCCCAGGATGCCCAGGATCTCGCCGCGCTCGACCGAGAAGCTGACGTTCTTGACCGCGTGCAGGCCGCCGAAATGCTTGTTGAGGTTGCGCACCTCCAGCAGGGCCGTCATTTGCCCCAGCCTCCGGCCGCCTTCAGCCGACGCCAGGCCGGCGCGACCAGCCCGCGCGGCAGGAAAAACAGGATCAGGATCAGGGTGCAGCTGTAGACCATCAGTCGCCATTCGCCGAAATTGCGCAGCAGCTCGGTCATCAGCACCAGCAGGATCGCGCCGCCGACCGGGCCGTAGATGCTGGCCATGCCGCCGACGTACACCATGGTGATGATGGTGATCGAGGTGACGACGGCGAACAGCTGCGGGCTGACCTGCAGCTGGTAGTGCGCGTACATCGCACCACCGGCGCCGGCAAATGCCGCGCTGATCACCAGCGACGCGATCTTGTAGAAGGTGACGTTGATGCCGGCGGCCTGGCAAGTCGCCTCGTCGCCGCGAATGGCGCGCAGGATCAGGCCCCAGTGGGAGCGCGCCAGGGCCAACAGCAGGGCCGTGATGGCCACCAGCGCGCCCAGCGCGAAATAGTAGAAACCCAGCTGCGAGCGGATCAGCGGCGTGAGGCCGTTGATGCCTTCCTCGCCCCCGGTGTGCTCCCAGAAGATCAGCATCAGCCGCTGCATGATCACCGCGCCCGACAACATCGCCAGCGCGAAGTAGGGCCCCTTGAGCCGCAGCGTGGGCAGGCCGATCAGCAGGGCGAACGCGGCCGCCATCAGCATCGCGGCCGGCAGGCTCCACCAGCCGTTGATTCCCAGGCTGGTGTTCATGAAGCCGGCCGTGTAGGCGCCTACGCCGATGAACAGGCTGTGGCCGAAATTCTCGCGGCCGGTCAGCCCCGACATGAAGTCCCAGGTCACGGCCCAGATGCCGTAGATCACGCTGACGGTGAGGACGCCGATCAGGTAATTGCCGCCGAAGACCAGCGGCAGCAGGGCCATGACGGCAATGAAGGCGGCGGCACCGGCAAGATCGACAGGCTGGCGGAACATGGGCGGGAAGGCCCTAGAAAGCGGCGCGCCGGCCGAAGATGCCGGCCGGCCGGAACACCAGCATCAGCAGCGTGGCGAGCACGGAGACGATCTCGGTCCATGACGTCGAAATCATGTAGCCGACAAAGGTCTCTGCGTAGCCCAGCATCAGCGCCGCCAGGATGCTGCCCGGGATCGAGCCCAGGCCGCCCACGACGACGATGGCGAAGGCCTTGACGATCGGCAGCAGCCACATCGTCGGTTGCACGGTCAGGAAGGGGCCGGCGAGCACGCCCGCCGCCGCCGCCAGCGCGGCTGAGATGCCCATCACGACCGAGAAGATGCGGTCGCTCGGGATTCCCATGTATTGCGCCGCCTGCGGATCCTGCGAAATGGCAAGGATGGCCGAGCCGAGCCGGGTGCGCTGGATGAATAGCCACAGGGCCCCGATCAGCACGACGCCCACACCCAGCGCCAGCAGCCGTGCTCCGCCCACGTCGACGCCGCCGATCGTGAACTTGGTGTCGATGAAGGCCGGCACGTTGCGGTACTCCGAGCCGAAGGTCAGGAACAGTGCCTGCTCGACCACCAGCGCCACCGCGAGCGTGATCATCAGCACGGCCAGCTGCGAGGTTCGCATCGGCCGGATCAGCACCCGCTCGACCAAGATGCCGAAGGCCGCCACCAGGGCGACCGCCAGCAGCGCGGCGGGCAGCAGGGGCAGCTTCAGGTGCGCGGTGAAAAAATAAGCTCCATAGGCGCCCAGCGCATAGAAAGTGCCGTGGGCCAGGTTCAGGATCCGGGCCACGCCGAAGATCAGCGTGAACCCCACGGCGAGCATCGCGTAAATGGCGCTGCTCACCGCGCCGACGATCAGGATTTCAAGCAAGGCTTACTTCTTGATCCAGGCCGGATAGACGAACTCCGCTGTGCGCAGGCTCTTGGGATGGATGACCTCCCGCTTGCAGCCCTCGCGCCATTGCGCCAGCAACAGGGCCGGTCCGTTGTAGGTCGCGGTGCCGGGCTTGACATCGTGCGTGTCGTCGAACTCGATGGTTCCGGGAATGCCGACATAGCTGGTTTTCTCAAGTTCCTTGACCACAGCGTTCGGGTCGGTGCTGCCGGCCCGCTTGACGGCTTCGGCATAGATGTAGACGGCGTCGTTGGCGCCGAAGGCCGTGTACACCGGGGAGCGGCCGGTGCGCTTGCGGAATTCGTCGAAGAACGGAATCGTCTTGGGCGTCAGCGGCGCCCGCACCGCGAAGTTGGCGGCCATCTCGCCGACCGACTTGCCGCCGATGCGCTCGCAGAAGTCGCCGTCCATGCTCTTGACGTCGATGCCGCCGTAAGGCATCGGGAAGCGCGAGTCGAACCACTGCTTGGCGAAGATGTCGCTCGACGCGTGCGACAGCACCACCACCATGTAGCCCGCGCCCGATTCCTTCACCTTGGAGAACAGCGGCGAAAAGTCGGAGGTCTGGGCGTCGAAGAATTCGGTCGCGCGGACATCGGCGCCGGCCTCGGTGGCGCCCTTTTTCAGCAGCGGAATCAGATCCTGCACCCATTTGGCGTTTTCGCCGACGATCGCGACCTTGCTGATGCCCAGTTCGCCCTTGACGAAGGTCGAGATGAAGCCGGTGAGCTGGCGTGCCTGGTGTGCGGCGTTGAGCGGGCCGACGCGAAACACGTACTTGTAGTTGTCGTAATCGGTCTTGACCTTGGCGTTGGTCCCGGGGGACGCCGCGCCGACGCCGAGGTAGATGGTCTTGGCGGCCGAGATGTGCGGCAGCTGGGCCAGCGTGACGCCGCTGGTGTAGCCGCCGATCAGCACATCGACCTTCTCGTCGGCGGTCAGCTTCTTGATCGCGCTGATG